>JABMPG010000271.1 GCA_013203855.1 bacterium | reverse complement strand
TCTCTTCCCCCCATCGCTCAGGAAGACCTTCGCCGCAAGGTGGTCCAGGCGGTTCTGAGCGGCAAGACTCAACTCGACGTTGCCGAGACGTTTGGCGTGACGCGCCAGAGCGTCGGCAGATCGAAGTCTCCATCGGGTCGCCCCATGATATATTCATCCGCCCTTTCGGCCCTGGCATTGCCTTCACCCTATCAAGACGGCACGAGAGAGAAAACCACTGCAAGAAAAAGCAGAGAAACTCCGCAATGAGCCACCGAGATCACAGAGGTTGCTGCTTTGCCGTGTATCTTCTCTGCCCCCTCTGTGATCTCGGTAACTTCGCCTAACCACCGAAAAAACTCTCCGCGTCCTTCAACAACTCCAGAATCCGCTTCTGAGGTGCGGCGAGAGGGAGGGCGGCAATCTCTTCGAGGGTGAGCCAGCGGACGGGCGTCTCTTCGACCTTGGGTTCATCGTTCTCAGCGCGGCCTTCCCCCTCTCCCACCGAGCATCGGAACACGCGCTTGCGGATCTTGTGGTGGGTCACCTGGTGCCGGATCTCGGCCCACTCCTCCTCAACGCGGACCTCGATTCCGAACTGATCGGCGAGGTATGTCCCGAGGGTCTGTTTCGCGCGCCGGGCCGTCTTCCCGCCCTTCGCCACTTCGATATGCGGAAACTCCCACATGCTGCGATATCTCCCGGTCTGCCCCGGCCGCTGAGTCACCAGATACCGCTCCCCACGCCGGACCATCGCGCAGGACTCTTCCACCTCGACCGTCTCAGCCCGGCGCGGCTTGAAGGGATAGTCCGTCGGATTGCCTTCCCGAGCGGCCTCGCATACCGTCCGGAGCGGACAGGCCGGGCAATCCGGCGCGGCTGGGGCGCAGACCCGCGCCCCCAACTCCATCATCGCCTGATTGAAATCGCCGGGACGGTCCCGGGGCACAAGAGCCATGTCGAGATCTTCCAGTTCGCGACGGACGCGCGGCCCCGAAGGGTCCTTCTTCAGCCGAAAAAGCCGGCTCAGGACCCGGATCACGTTCCCATCCACAGCCGCAGCAACAATCCCATGGGCGATGCTGGCCACCGCGCCAGCCATATAGGACCCGACCCCAGGCAGAAAAAGAAGTTCGGCCACGCTGTCGGGCACCTTGCCGCCATGCGCCTCGACAATCCGATTGGCCGTCGCGCGAAGGTTCCGGGCGCGGCTGTAGTAGCCGAGTCCCGCCCACAACCGCAAGACTTCCTGCTCGGGAGCGCTCGCGAGAGCCTGCACGGTGGGGAATTCCTTCAGAAACCGAGTATAATAAGGAATCGCCGTCGCGACCTGGGTCTGCTGGAGCATGAATTCGGAAACCAGAATGGCATAGGGATCGCTGGTCCTCCGCCACGGCAGGTCCCGTTTCTCGCGGTCGTACCACTCGAGCAGTCGCGAACCGATCTCCCGGACGCGACGAGGCGTCAGGCGAACGGGATCGACGGAAGGGGGGGAAGATGGAGACGGACGCGGCAAGTGATGCTTCCTCGGACAAACTCAAGGGAAGGGTAAGGGCCAGATCCCGGCCCCAAACTCAAAACTCCAAACTACCGGCTCCTGGCTCACAGGCTACTTTCCAGCCTTTTTCCCCTTGCACTTTAGCCTCTCATTAAATAGCCTGAATGCGCCTCAAGAGCCACCCCGAATTTACCGGGGAAAGCCGCTCGGCTGGCCTGGCCGGTCTTCGAGGCTTTTCAACTTCCCCAATGAGATCACCATCGAAAGGACGTATCGATGAAACTGCGCTTCTCGAAAGAAGTCCTGGCCCACGCCACCTCTGTCACCCAGGGCGTGGCCAACCCGCAGAGCAGCCTGCCTATTCTCGGCAATATTCTAGTTAGCGCGGAATCGGACGGACAGGTCACTTTCGAAGCCAGCGACATGGAATCCTGCGTCCGGTGCAACGTCCAAGGCGAAGTCCTGGCGCCCGGATCGATCACCGTGCCAGCCAAGAAGTTCCATGCCATCGTCTCCGGTCTGCCCGATGGCATGGTCGACCTCGACTTCTCGCAAGCGGTGGCGGGCATCACCTGCCAGGGAAAGACCTACAGCCTCACCACTCAATCCGCCGAAGATTTCCCCTCCTGGCCAGACCTGCAGGCCGGCACCACTCTCGAACTTGAGCAGGCCGTTCTGAACCGAATCCTGAGCCACGTCCTCTTCGCCGTGCCTCAGCGCGACCCCCGCAAGGTGCTCCTGGGCGTTCTTTTCGACATCAAGGACAACGAACTGATCTGCGTCGCCACCGACGGCAAGAAACTCGGCCTGTCCCGCTGCGATCTCCCCGAGGTCCAGGGCATCCAGCCCGCGCAAGCCATCATCCCCGGACGCATCCTCCACGAAGTCCAACGCAACCTCAAGGGAGAGGGCACGGTCAAACTCCTGATCGGCGAACGCCAGATCGCCTTCGACCTGGGCAATATCATCTATCTCAGCAACCGGATCGACGGGGTCTTCCCCAACTACGAAATGGTCATCCCCCAGGATTTCACGCGGGAAATTCCGCTGAAACGGGCCGACTTCCTCGGAGAGATCCATCGCGCCGCCCTCATCTCCGAAGAGCGCAACAACTCCATCATCATGCAGTTCAAGCCAGGACGCATCGAGTTCTCCTCCCGGACCTATGAGGTCGGCTCCTTTCACGGATCGCTCGAAATCGAATATGACGGCGACCCCTTTGACATCGCCTTCAACCACGTCTACCTCACCGAGGCCTTCCGCGTCATCGAAGGAGAGCAAGTTGTCATGAAAGTCAAACAGAACACCTCGCCGGTCGTTTTTATCACCCCTGACCACGAGAAATCGCTCTTCCTCGTCATGCCGATCAAACTCACTGACATCGCCGATTTCCAGCCCGAGTAGGACAAAGCCGGCGACCTTTTAAGTTTGTGACTCTGAAATGCCGATAGACTATGTAACGGGAGTTCGCCCCCTGTCCGGGAGAGGTGTGCCATTAGAGCCTCCGTATACAGATCCAGACTCTACACGCGTGATTTCTTCTCGAAAGCCAACGCGGAGCATGGACACACGCTATCCTTTCCGCACAATCGTCTGAGCGTCGAGACAGTAGAACTCGCCGAGGACAGCCCCCCGGGTTGCCCCTTCGCCTGCGATAGCCTCGATACATACGAGGAAGATGGCGATCTCTTCCTCCAAGACCTCTCCAACCAGGCAATCCAGAACGCCCTCGAAGACATCGCGTCCACCACTCTCGGAAACATCACCGAGTTCGAACAGACCGGTTCATGCCGGAACAAGATCACTCCCAGCCAGATCACTCAATAACCGGAACAGGAGACGGAATGGCAAGCCCCAACGGCCAGATTCTCATTCTCAACGCCAAGAAGGAACACGGGGAGGCCCTCGCCATGAACCTGAGGCGCTTCGGTCTCGAAGTGGCCGTGGCCAGCAGCCAGGAAGACGCCGTGACCCGCCTCATCCAGACCCCCGCCGACATGGTGATATGCGACACCCAGCTCTCTCAAGATACCGGCGTCTCTTTTCTGTCCTGGGTGCGGAAGGAGTTCCCTATCAGCCTGCGAGTTCTGGTCGAAAACGAGCCGCTCAAGGAGAACTGCGAGGCGCTGATCAACAAGGCCGGCGTATGCTGCATCTTCCGTGACGGAGTCGAGGCCGAGGAAGTGGCGCGTCTGCTGGCCCTGGAAGGAGCCGTGGTCCAGGGCTCGCCGATCTCGGTCGACCAAACCATGGGCGTCGACAAACTCAAGGAGCACTGCCAGAAGTTGGAGGCGGAGAACCAGGTCCTCAGTCAACAGGTCCAGAAACTGCGCGATCACATCCAGCACGGCCAGAGCCCCCAAGCAGCCACTTCCGTGAAACCAAACCCGGCGCCTGATCCCGAGGAGTCGGCGCGGATGGCCGTATCTCTCTCCCGGGCTATGGAACAACTCATGAACAGCGAGGACATCGTTCTGCCCGTTCTGCCCGAAGTAGGTCTCGAAGTGCAGAAACTCGTGGCCGACGAGAATTGCTCCTTCGAGGCCCTCGCCGAAAAGGTCGAACTCGAGCAAGGGCTGTCGGCGCGGATTCTGCAGGTGTCGAACTCGCCCATGTACGCCGGCCTCAAGCGGATTCGAAATCTCCAGCAGGCCGTGGCCCGGCTTGGACTGCGCGAGACCCGCAATATCGTGCAAGCCGTCGTCACCCAGAATCTCTTCCACACGCGCAGCAAGTCCCTAAGCAATCTCATGTCGAAACTGTGGCTCCACAGCTTGTGCGCGGCCTACTCCAACGAAAATATCGCCCAGACCCTGCAGATTCCCGACAGCCGCGACTTCTTCATGATGGGACTCCTTCACGACATCGGCAAACTGGTCGTGGTTCGCCTGGTGGATGACCTGCTCAAAAGCAAGGAATGGGCCGACAAAGGAATTAGCAAAGATATCCTGCGCGGGCTGATGACCGCCCACCACCACGACTTCGGCCTCCGTATCATGCAGAAATGGCAGTATTCCAAGTCCTTCGAAGAGGTGGTCAGCCAACACAACGACGACGCCAACGTTTACGGGAACTCCGAAGCAGTCGTCGTCACCTACTTCTCCAACCTGCTCACGCGGAAACTCGGCTACAGCCTGGTCCCCTACGAATCTCCCCTTCTCGACAGCGAAATCCTGGCCCGGGCCCTCAACATGACAGCCGAGACCCGGCATCTGCTGGAGAAAACCCTCTCCGGCCAGATCTCAAAGATCAGAGAAAGCTATCTGCCACAATAAAAAAGAAAAGGGCGGATCCAGGATAAACCCAGATCCGCCCCGAGTAGATGAGAAGTGATCTTCTACATCTCCTGGATAATCGGGGGCACCCTGAAGTGGCCGTCCTCAGCCTGGGGCGCGTTGGCCAACGCCTGCTCGTTACTCAGGGAAGGCGCGACCTCATCCGGGCGGAACACGTTGCGCAGGGCGAGCGCATGGGCCGTCGGTTCGACATCTTCCGTATCGAGTTCGTTGAGTTTCTCCACATACCCCAGGATCGAGTTCAATTCGCCGGCGAAGCGATGGATCTCCACATCGCTACACTCCAAACGTGAAAGAAGGGCAATATGCCGAACGGTTTCTTCGCTGATATGTTCCAATTCACCGGTCTCCTGAAACGAAGTCGAAATGAGGCTTATTTCTCGTCCTCATCGTCTTCTTCAATCTCCTCTTCGTCCAGTTCGAGATCCTCGTCTTCGATCTCTTCTCCAAGGTCTTCCTCTTCCTCGCTATCCTCGCCCTCGAAATCCTCCCCGGCCTCTTCCTCTTTCTCTTTCTCTTTCGGTTCGGGCTGGGCCTTGGCTTTGGCCTTCTTCTCCGTTTCGATAGGCTGAATCCGCTTGAGGCCGGCATACTTGGCCAAAAGACGCTTCTCGCCTTCCTCGGCGAAGGTGACGACCAGTTTGGTCTCATCGCCAAAGCCCGAGCGCTGCATGATCTGGCCTTCTCCGAACTTCGAGTGTTTCACACGATCGCCTACTTGAAGATCGGTAAAGGTGTTGGTTCCGCTGGTGTCCACTGCCATGGAATTTCACTTCCTCCTGGATCCGGGGCATAGCGCCCCGAGGGTTCTAGGCTCACCCACGCATCCGCTGCAAGACCGAACGGGTGGTGCAGGTTTCGCCCATGTTCAAAAACTTCATCTGAATTCCAGCGGACTGAAAAGTCGCCACCAGTCCGCGGGGAAGATCCTCTTCGGCGCCAAAACCGAACCATGCCGCGTCCGGCGCCGCCTCGGCCAGAATGCCGTAAGACGGTTGAGCCACAACGGCTACTCCGTCGATTTCCCGCAGGGCGGACAGCACCCGATGGCGCTCATCGGCGGTAAGGAGGCTCTTCTCGGCCCCGGCTTCGGCAACCACCACCACGAACAAGCGGTCGCATTCCGCACGGGCCGCTCTCAGAAAACGAACCGTGCCCGCGTGAATCAACCCGAAGGCGCCGATCGCCACCCCACAGCGCCCCTCCTGTCGAGCACAGCCGGAAAGAACCTCAAGCGCTTGGCTACAGGCCGCATCCGTCACATGCCCTCTCGCTTTTCTTCTTCATCTTCCCGCTTTTCCTCATCGGGAAAGGAGGCGGTCTCATCCTCTTTCACCACCGATTCCCCGCCCCCCTGCGAGCCATACGGGAGGAAGACCCCAACCGCCGATCCACCCTCGGGGTGGGCAGCTACGGCCGCAGCCTCCCTAGGGCTTTCGTTTTTATCTGGATCCCGCTGTCTATCCTTGCCCAGTCTGACCGACTCGAACTTCAGATCAATCTCGCCGATCTGGCGAACGCCCAAACCGTCCCGTGCGGAACTTCGAATCCGGTCCAGAATACGCGCCTGCAGATTGTCAAGCGGGCCATCGTTGATGATCCGGACCCGGGCCTGCACGACCAGAGTTCCCCTGCGGGAGCCGGCCGCCACGCGGGCGTCGCGCACGTAGGACAGCATGATGAGGTCGTCGTGGATGAAATCCTGGACCGCGGTTCGACTTATCTTCAGAAGCTGCTCCGATTCGGTGACCAGGGACAGAACCCGATTGCGGCCGCGTTGGCGAAGCCAGACCAGAACGACCAGCAGGGGAACAATGACCATGAAAGCCACCTTCACACCCCAGAAATAGGGATCGTCGAAAAAGGCCAGTCGGGCGTCAATCCACGAAACCCAGGCCGTGGGGCCCACAATACGAAGAAGTTCCCGAGTCACTTCAATGATCCCCAGAACGAAAAGGCCCAGCAAGGTGAGGAATATCAGAAGGCGTCTGATAGCGTTCATGATCCGGCCCTCCTTGAGTCCAGTGCGGCTCTATTCGCCGCCTATTTCGGCCTCGATGGCCTGGTCCGGTCTCACCGGTTTCGATTCCTCCAGATCGGCGTGCGAAACCACGTTCCGAACGCGGACATTCACCTTGTCCACGTTCAGCGAACCGGTCAAGGCTTCCACCTCATCCTTTATCACAATCTGCAACCGATGGCAGGACTCATAGACAATCGTGCCATACATGATGTTCACTTCGAGGTCGATCTCGACATGGCCGGTTTCCTCATCCACCCGAACGCTCACGCCCCGACGAGAGGATTCCTTGCCACCCAGAAACTCCGACAGTCGGAAAGACGAACCGACGACCTGGATTCCCTGGACTTTGGTGGCGGCCCGCGCGGCGATGGCCGAAATCACGTCTTCGCCGATCTCGATTCGCCCCGCGCTCAGGGAGTCAGATTCCTCCTTGGAGATGGGGCTGTGGACGGGCTTGTCTTTGGCGCTCATATCTCTTGCTCCTCTTCGTGCAAAGGCCGCCGGGGCCTTCACCGGTAGTGTTCATCGATAAAATTCGTCCCGAACTCGCCCTTCTGGAAGATGGGGTTTCCCATCACCCATTGATGAAAGGGAATCGTGGTTTTCACCCCTTCAATAATATACTCCTCCAAAGCCCGGCTCATTCGCGCGATCGCTTCAGATCGATCATGCCCCCGAACGATCAGTTTGGCAATCATGGAATCATAGTGGGGAGAGATGACATATTCCCGGTAAGCGTGACTGTCCACCCGCACGCCTGGCCCTCCCGGAGGATGATAGGTTTCGACCACCCCCGGACAGGGCATGAAACCCCGCTCCGGATCTTCGGCGTTGATCCGGCACTCGATGGCATGGCCGCCAAAGATCACCTCCTCCTGCGTGACGCTGATAGGCAACCCGGCGGCGATCCGAATCTGTTCCTTGACCAGGTCCAGATTCGTGACCACCTCGGTGACCGAATGCTCCACCTGAATCCGAGTGTTCATCTCCATGAAGTAGAAGCTCCGGTCGTGGTCCAGAAGAAACTCGACCGTTCCCGCGCCGATGTATCCCGTCGCCTTGCAAGCGTTGACGGCTGCGGCGCCCATCCGTTCGCGAAGTTCCGGCGTCATCACCGGGCAAGGCGTCTCTTCGATCAGTTTCTGATGGCGGCGTTGGATCGAGCAATCCCGCTCTCCCAGATGAATCACATTCTGCTGCAAATCTCCCAGAACCTGAAATTCCACGTGGCGCGGGTTCAAAAGATACTTCTCGATATAGACCGAGTCATTGCCGAAGGCCGTGGCCGCCTCGGCCTGGGCCGTCACAATACCCGTGCGCAGCTGGTTCTCGTTGTTCGCCACACGCATCCCACGCCCGCCGCCTCCCGCCACGGCCTTGATGATCACCGGATAGCCCATCGCCTGCGCCTGCTCGGCAGCCGACTCGATATCCTCGACAGGACCATCGGATCCCGGAACGACAGGCACCTTGGCCCGGGTCATAGTTCGCTTGGCCTCGGCCTTGTCCCCCATGCTATCGATGATCTCAGGAGATGGCCCGATGAACTTAATCTTGCACTCGTCGCAGATGTGCGCAAAGGTCGAGTTCTCAGCCAGAAACCCGTATCCCGGATGGATCGCGTCGGCGTTCGTGATCTCCGCCGCTGAGATGATATTCGGGATGTTCAGATAGGAACTGGCGCTGGGCGCGGGTCCGATGCACACATGCTCGTCCGCGAACCGCACATGCAAGGAGTTCACATCGGGCTCGCTGTAGACCGCCACCGTCTTGATGCCTAGTTCCTTGCAGGCCCGGATGACCCGCAGGGCCACCTCGCCCCGGTTGGCGATCAGGATCTTGCGGAAAAGAGGGAGTTTCTTCTTCTGAGCCATGCCGCCGTTTCTTTCGCGGAAGATGAGTTCGATACTCAAGTCTCAAGTTCGAGCCGCTTCGAACTCGTGCAGGGACTCGGACAACCTGAACCTGCGAGGCCTTTTCCTGATTCGCGTCCGAAGAAACCGGCCTATTCCTCGGGAGATTCGGAGAACTTGAACCACTTCAGTTTCTCGTCGTTGGGCACCACGTGGGCCCGATGATCGTCATAGTACATGTAAAAGTAATCCGGCGTGATCTCAAGGCGACGAACCTTCTGGGGGCCGTATACGACTCCCACGGTCGCGGCGCTCTCAACCGTCTCATAGCTCACCCACACATTAGCGCGCTTGACGCGGCCCGGTCCGCAGCCCACAATCAACAACGCCAAAAGAACACCCGCCAGAGCTCGAATTACGACACGCTGCATATTCTCCTCCAATCCGCTAGAACGGCTCCACCAGGAAAAGGGGCTGGCCGAATTCAACGGGCTGGCCGTTCTCGACCAGAGCGCGGACAATCTTGCCCCGCGTCTCGGCCTTGATCTCGTTCATCAACTTCATGGCCTCGATAATACACAAGACCGTATCGCTGTTAACCTCGGCCCCCTCTTCCACATAGGGAGGGGCGTCCGGAGCCGGAGCCCGGTAGAAGGTGCCAACCATCGGAGATTTGATCTCAGTCCCTTCCGGCTCTTTCGTTTCGGGAAGGGCCGCGGGCGGGGCCGACACCATGCTCTTCTCCGGAGACATCATCATATACGACGGGGCAGACATATGGGGCAAAGCCACCATTTCCGGACTCTGCCGGGGAGGCACGATATCGTTCGAGACGATCCGGATCTTCTCGCCTTCCTGCTCAAGATTGATTTCCTTTATCTTGTTCTTGCGCATCAAGGTAATCAGTTCTTTAATCTGGTCCAATTTCATGACCGGTTCCCTTCAAGGTGCGTCAAGTTACGTCACGCCCCGGCGTGCGGAAATGCCAAACACCACACTCGACTCCTCGCCCGAGCCAGGAGCGCAATTCGCGGATATTGTGAAAGCCCCGCCACGATAAGTCAAGGATTTCTTCCCCATCTCCCAAACTCAAAACCCCAGATCTCACACTCCACCCGGCCCTGGACCACCAACTGCAAAACTCCAAACTCTTTTCCCCAGTTCCGAGTTGACAGAACTCTCGCCCGTTGATAAACGGGTGCATGAGAATCGCCCTCGCCCAAATCAACACCACCGTCGGAGCCATCGCACGCAACGCCGACCTGGCCATCGCCACCATCGCACGCGCCCGAGACGCGGGAGCCGACCTGGTCGTCTTTCCCGAGCTCACACTCCCCGGCTATCCCCCCCTGGACCTGCTCAACCGGCGCAGCTTCGTCACCCACAACCTCGAAGCCCTCGAACGCCTCGCTGCCGCCACCGCCCAAGGACCCGCCGTCATCGTCGGATTCGTCCAGCGAAGAGAAACCGAGACCGGCAAAGACCTTCTGAATGCCGCCGCCCTCTGCGACCAGGGCCAGATCCGCTCCGTCCACGGGAAGAGCCTGCTCCCCACCTATGACGTCTTCGACGAGGCCCGTTACTTCGACCCAGCGCCGGAGGTCAAGCCCGCCGAATTCAACGGCTTCCGGATCGGGCTCTCCATCTGCGAGGACATCTGGAACGATGCCATGTACTGGCGGCTTCGCCAGCGCCGACGACAGTACGACTTCGACCCGATCAAGGATCTGGCCAGACAGGGCGTGGATTTCCTCATCAATATCGCCGCCTCCCCCTTCACCGAAGGCAAGCGCGCCCTCAAACACGAAATGTTCTCCGCAACCGCCAAACGACACGGCCTCCCCCTCGTCCACGTCAACCTCGTAGGGGGCAACGACAACCTCATTTTCGACGGCGCCAGCAATGTCTTTGACAGCCACGGCCAGATCGTCGCCCAAGCATCCGACTTCCAAGAGTCGCTGTTGCTGTTCGACATCGAGACCGTCCTGAAAAAGCAGACCGAGCCCGGTGACAATTCCGGCGATGCTCCCCCTGCCGAACCCGAAAACAGTTCGACGCCGGCGCTGCCCCTGATCCACCCAGGCGCTACGCTCATCGAATCGACCATCCGGGACGGCATCGAGTCGGTCTGTGAGGCGCTTATCCTGGGCATCCGGGACTACGTCCACAAGTGCGGCTTCCGCTCCGTGATCCTCGGGCTCAGCGGCGGCATCGATTCCGCCGTGACCGCCGCGCTGGCCGTGCGTGCCCTGGGAAAGGAACAGGTCAATGGCGTGGCGATGCCTTCCCATTTCTCCTCGAACCATAGCGTGAAGGACGCGCAGGCCTTGGCGGAGAATCTCGAGATCGACTTCCAGATCGTTCCCATCAAGGACGTCTACGACAGCTATCTGGAGACCCTCAAGCCCGTTTTCAAGGATTCGCCTTTCGGTGTCGCCGAGGAAAACCTTCAAGCCCGCACCCGGGGAAATATCCTCATGGCGTTCGCCAACAAGTTCGGCCATCTGCTTCTGAGCACCGGGAACAAGTCGGAAATGGCCGTCGGGTACTGCACCCTGTATGGCGACATGAGCGGGGGGCTCGCGGTGCTCAGCGACGTGCCCAAAGTCATGGTCTATGAACTCGCCCACCATCTGAACCGGGGAAAAGAAGTCATTCCGCGCAACTCGATCGCCAAACCGCCCTCGGCTGAGCTCCGGCCCAATCAAAAAGACTCCGATTCTCTACCGCCGTACGACATTCTGGACCCGATCATACGCGCCTATGTCGAAGAGGGCCTCTACGTCCGGGAGATCACGGAGAGAGGCTACGACGGGCCGATTGTCGAACGCGTGATCAGCATGATCGAACGCAACGAGTACAAACGTCGCCAGGCGCCGATCGGCCTGAAGGTGACCCACCGGGCTTTCGGCTACGGACGGCGCATACCCGTCGCAAGAGGCCGGGACCTCGGCTGAGAGATCGGGCCGAGGCCCCTGAATCAAACAGCAAAACCCGGCGAGGAGGGAACTCTTCGCCGGGTTGGAATTCTGATCTGAATACGGAGCGAAAACCCGTCCTGCCATTCGAACATGACAGGCCGGACAGACAGAGAACAATTCCAGCCCTACTGGCTGACCGATCCCAGTACCACGTTGGCCTTGCGCACGAGGCGCGACTCCAACCGGGCCGCCTTGTTGGCGTGAATCATGCCCTTCTTCCCGCACTTGCCGATCTCGCTCAGCGCGACAGGCAGGGCGGTCTTGACCGCATCGGGATTGCTGCCGTTGATGCCCGCCAGCACCTTGCGGATAGCAGTCCACATGCTCGAGCGGGCTTGACGGTTGCGCAGACGATCGCGCTCATTGGTTTTCACACGTTTCTTGGCCGATTTTACATTAGGCATAAGCCGGTTTTCCTCCTGGTTTGAAGCCCCGCCCCGAGGCTGAGCCTCTGCGCGGGTGGGGCAGACCACAACTTCTATCGAAAACTACTCGCCCCGTCAAGTCGAAAATCACTTCTTAAGATCCCTTTTCGACATTCGGCGCCAGAATCCGCAGTCGTCCACCCGCAAGCATCTCGTCCCCAAGCCGCGCCATCTCCCTCTCCTCGACGGCCGCCACGCACGCCTGATAGAGCCGGAAACTCTCAAGGAGCACTAGAATCGGCGAATCATACCGCAGAACCTCCGCATATCGGATCGTAACGTCATGATCGCCGACCAGGAGAGGCGCGAAGCGAATCCCCTGGGACGCCATCTTTTTCCGCTCCTCCTGCAAGTCGCGACCCAGATCGCGCGTGTCGGCCGGAAGGTCAGACAGCGAGTGCTGAGCCGGCCATACCAGGATTTCGACCGCCTCATCAGCCGCCTCCCCGATCAGATCCCGCTCCATCAGACGAGGGATCAGCATGGCGGGACCTTCCTGAGTAGGACCACGAAGCCACGCCGCCTGTTCGAGGGTCATGGACGAATAGCGCTCCTGGATCTCCAGGGCCTTCCCCTCCAACTGAACCATTCTGTGGCGGCGGTTCACCTCGGCCATTCCCTCGGAATGCAAAATCCGCGCCTGGATCAGACAGGCCCGGCTGCCGGTGAGATGTTCGAGATAGGATGGATACGCCTTCAGACAGTCCAGAATCTGGGAACGATCCATCAGGAACTTCGGGCCCAGGATCTCCTGGAGCCGACGCTCCGCCTTGCGGATAGTGCGAGCCATTTCAACGGCCGGCATCATCCTTAGGTCAGAGTCCAGTCCCCTCTTCTCATTGTTCTGCGCGATGAGTTCCCGCTCAATTACGAGCCGCGAGACGGCCTGAACCCCGGGTATATTGGTCTGAAAGCCGGACCGGATCAGCGACGGGAACAAATCCCACATCCGCTTCTCACGCACCATGAAATCACCCACCCGGATCACCGGCGTCGAAGCCCTCACCAGGTCCACCTCGGCCGAACGGTTCACAATACGCCGGTACTTGCGCAGATTCCGGACCTCGAGTTCGTAGCGCCGCTGCAGCTGCTTGAAATAGAGAATCTCGTGTATCCGGCCCTCCACCCGGTGCAGGGGGAGCACCGTCCGGGGACCAGCGTCTTCGCCCTGGAGCCAGTAAACACCATCCGGGCCGAAAAAGACCGAACTGAATAGATCCGGACCGAGGCCGACCGCCTGTTTTTCGAATTCGGGAAACCACTCATCCTTCTCGAATTCTTCGGTCAGCCCACCCTCTTCGGCATTGGCCGCTCCCGAATAGGCCTGGGCCGCTTCGGCGAAAGTTTTCTCGCCGATCAAAACCTCGTCCTGAATCCGGTTCATTTCCCGTAGCGCTTCCTCACGACGGGCGGCCAGAGTTTCGGACGAAGCCCCCTCTTCGTCCACAGGCAGAAAAATATACCGCAGCCGGACAGGGCGCGGGCTAGGAAAATCCTCCGGGTTCTCCACATAGTACTTGAGAACATCCTCATAGGCGATCAGGACCTGGGGCGCGATCCTGAGGTCCACCCAGATCAACTCATGGATCGGATGAAGAAGAAGCCGCAGCTGCAATTGTTCAAGACGCTCGACCGGCTCCCAATCGCCAACTTCCGCAGCCAGACCCAACGTGAGAGCCCATTCCTGGATGGCTTTGACGACCCGCTCGCGCAGAGCGGCACGGGCCGGCCCCGACGGCGTCATCTCATAGAGATGAAAGAGATCCGGATCCCTTTTGCCCTGCATCAGACGAAAATGAAAAAGGCCCTGTTCAGAGAGGTCGCCCCACGGGGTACGGGCCAGAATCCGGTCCGGATCCCCCCGATACAGAGACTCCAACACAGGATGCTCGCCGGATGGGGCCTGCCCGGCGACCCCGCCTATAGCAAGGACACACAGGGCAAACGCCAGCAGAAAGGCCGCGCCCGGCGCAAGAAATGCGGAACTCCAGCATCGTGCCCTCAATCGGATTCCTCTTCGGTTCTCTGATACTTCTCCAGAATATCGGGGGTCGCCTTCTGAATCGTCTTGCACTGAGGATAGCCCGAGCAACCCAGAAAGGGCCCATGCCGGCCATCGCGCAGAACCATCGGCTTCCCGCAGTTCTCGCACTTTTCCTCCGTCTCGATTGGCTTGGGTCGCGCCGCCGCCTGACCCTTGATCTCCTGAGCGGCCGGATGATCCTCCGGCAACGGTTTGGCGTTCTTACATTTCGGATAAGCCGAACACGCCAGGAAAGGCCCCCGGCGGCCGGTCTTCACCTGCATCGGCGCGCCGCACTTGTCGCACACTTCCTCGACCTTGGGCATCTCGACCGCGATCGCCTTGCCATCCTTGACCTCGGCGATGTTCTTCGTCCCGCGGCACTTGGGATAGTCCGTGCAGGCCAGAAACCGGCCCCGGCGACCCGATTTCACCGCCATCTCCGCCCCACACAGATCGCACTTCTCATCCGTGTCCGGAGGCGCTTCCTCGGCCACCGCCTTGCCATCCTGAATCTCCGCGATAGGACGCGTATTCTTGCAGTCGGGGTAGCTCGAACACGCCAGGAACTGACCATGGCGGCCCGATTTCACAACCATCTCCCCGCCGCACTTGTCGCACTTCTCCTCGGTTTGGGGCACTTCCTCGGCGACCACGTTCCCCTCCTCGTCCCGCGCATAGGGTTTGGTATTCTTGCATTCCGGGTAATTCGAACAGGCCAGAAAGTGGCCGTTGCGACCCCATTTCAGGACCATTTTCGAGCCGCACAGATTGCATTCGACATCCGTCTCGACTTCCTCGGTCTTCGGGCTGCGCATCGAGATCTCGGCCTGCTCCAGACGTTCGCTGAAGGACCGATAGAACTCCCGCAACACGTTGAGCCACTCCATTTTCCCTTCCTCGACCTCGTCCAGTTCCTCCTCCATGTGAGCGGTGAACTTGATGTCGAGAATCTCAGGGAAACTTTCAACCAGCAGATCCGTCACCATCCGCCCCAAGTCGGTCGGCCGGAAATACCCCTCGACCCGCTCCGCGTATTTCTTGTCCATGATCGTGGACAAAATGGCGGCGTAAGTGGAAGGCCGGCCAATGCCCCGCCGCTCAAGCTCCCGAATCAGAGAACTCATGGAGAACCGCGAGGAAGGCTGAGTGAAATGCTGCTCGGGAAGAAACCGGCGAACCTTCAACTCCTCGCCCGACTCCACCTGCGGCAGGCGCTTGCCCCGCGAGCGAACCTCATCCTCATCCTCTTCATCCTGCTCCCGGCCTTCCTCATACAACGCCAGAAAGCCGGAAAAAGTCATCACCGACCCGCTGGCGGTGAAAAGATATTTCTCGCCCTGGACGGGGACCTCGATCGTCGTCTGCTCGAGCTCGGCCGCAGCCATCTGCGAAGCGATAAACCGGTCCCACACTAGTTTGTACAGCGCCATCTGGTTCGCGTCCAGGTAGCTCGCCAGCCGCTCCGGCGGATGGTCCAACAGAGTGGGACGGACCGCTTCGTGAGCATCCTGGGCGCCCCGGCGCGACGTGAAAGTCCGGGGTTTTTCAGGCACGTATCGCTCGCCATACTTCCCTTTGACAAACTCGCGGGCGCCCTCGACAGCCGACTCGGAAACACGGGTCGAATCGGTTCGCATGTAAGTGATCAGACCCACCGGGCCTTCATCGCCCAGCGAAATACCTTCATAGAGCCCCTGGGCCACCCGCATGGTCTGGTTCGGCGAAAAACGCAACTTCCGCGCGGCCTCCTGCTGCATAGTACTCGTGATGAAAGGGGGCTGGGGGTTGCGACGCGTCGGCTTCTTCGTCACGGCGCGGACCACGAAAGACTGGCCCTCCGTCTCGGCAAGAATCCGCTTGGTGTTCTCCTCATCCGGCACCCGCGCCTTCTTACCTTCGATCTTCGACAAGCGCAGCACGAAAGGCGGAGGATTCTTGCCCTCCACGTCCGCATCGATCGTCCAGTACTCCTCCGCGACGAACGCCTCGATCTCCTTCTCTCGTTCCACCAGAAGACGGACCGCCACCGACTGCACACGACCCGCGCTCAGCCCCCGCTGAACCTTGTCCCACAGAAGGGGACTGATCTTGTAGCCGACCAACCGGTCCATGATCCGCCGCGCCTGCTGGGCCATGAAAAGGTTCTGGTCAATCTGCCCCGGATTCTCGATTGCTTTTTGAATCGCCGACTTCGTGATCTCATTGAAAGTTGCGCGGAAGACCGGCTTGTCTTTCACATCCAGATATTCCATCACATGCCAGGCGATCGCCTCGCCTTCCCGGTCAGGGTCGGTGGCCAGATAGACCGCCCCCGAGTCCTTCGCCGCCTTTTTCAGACGGTCCAGCACGTCCTTTTTGCCCCGGATCGTCACATACTCGGGCTGGAAATCCTGATCGACGTCCACGCCCAGTTTCGACTTGGGCAGATCGCGAACATGACCGACCGAAGCCAAAACCTCGTAACCGTCGCCAAGGTATTTGGCGATGGTTCTCGCCTTCGCGGGTGATTCCACGATGACGAGTGTGTGCTTATCAGCCACAGTTCTCCTTTTTCTGCCCTACGGCGAGAGTACCCCGAGCGACCGAGATGCTTCTCACACCGAAGTGCAACATGTTTGCGAATAGCGACTATACACAGCCTGTCAATGCCCAACGCAACCGAAGTATTCCCGTGGCGTGGCGACAAGGCTCAAATCGTGCCCCGTGTACCGCGAATACTTTTGTTTCGCTAAAGTAGGAAGAAGTAAGCGCAACGACGCGTGAGGAGAAGCAGTATGAGCAGCCAACCAGCGGTTCGCCTAAATGGTTTGACGAAATCCTTTGGTTCGGTCAACGC
>JABMPG010000270.1 GCA_013203855.1 bacterium | reverse complement strand
GCCCTGGGCCGCGAACTCCCACTGCGCCTCGGTGGGGAGATCGTATTTCTGTCCCGACCTGGCGGCCAGCCAATCGGCGTACTTCTTTGCCATTTCCCAGGGAACGTTCACAACCGGCTGCTTGTCCCCGTTCAGGTCGGCCCTGAAAGAGCGACTGTATACGCCGCTGGTGTGGCGAGGCTGATACCGGCGGTACTGGTCGTTCGTAATCTCATACTTGCTGATCCAGAAGGGGTCGATGGTCACTTCGTGCGCCGGCTGTTCGCTCAGAAACGCGCTGACTCGCGTGCTATAGGCGCTGGCCAGAGTGTTGGCCCAGTCATTGGAGGTGCCAATGGTGAAAGTGCCACCGGGGAGATAGATCATCTCGATCTGCACTCCCCCTTCCAGATCCTCGGTGTAGTTCTTCGAAGGGTCGAGCCGCGCGGAGAGACCAGGCTTCGGAGTGGGCTTCGGAGTCGGACGGGGTGTCGGCTGAGGCGTGGGCCGGGGGGTGGCCACGACAGCGGGACCCGGGGTGGGTTTCATGGTGACGGTCGCCGCAACCTCGACTTTCATCTTGTTCGTCTCGTATCGGCCATAGACGGCCAGGGGAATGTCCGTGGAGATCTCGCCGGACATCCAAGGGGTCTGTTCTTCCCTCAGGTTGACCTTGCACCACTCCTTAGTCTGATCGTTAGCATACTGGAAGAGGGTCCACAGCGTGATGTAGCCCTTGTGATTCGGGGGCGCTTCGCCCTGAAGGCCTTTGATCAGATAGTAAGTGAAGACGCCGTGGCCCTGTTGATCATTCTCATAGGAGACCTGGGAGGGACCGCATGAGGCAAGAGTGATCTGACCAGCGCCCGCTTTCAGGCTATTCTGGAATTCCTCGGTCATCAGCGCCGCTCCGCCCCCTTTTTGCCCACGGGCGGTATCTTCCCGGCACGCATCGACAATCAGAATCTTCTTGGTCGCCGCCGACGCCTGCAGGTAATCGTTGATCGTCTCCACTTCGACGGCCGTATGTGCCAGAAGTTCCGGGTCCCCATCCACGGGCAGAACATAGGCCTTCCCGTCGGCGCCGGTGAAACCGTGGGTGGAAATAGAGATAACGATGAGAGAGTCTTCCTTGGCTTGTCTGCAAACGTACTGAACGGTCTTGAGAATGTTGCGGCGGTCGGGGATAGACTTCCCGTCCTCGCCACTGATCAGGAGATAGGATTGAGATGGGGGAATCAGGGCAAATTCCCCTGTCAGGGCGCCGTGGAGCTGGCGCGCGTCGGCCACGCAAAATCGCAGGCCGGCCACTTCCTTGGCCTCAAACTCGTTGATCCCGATGAAGATTCCCCAGTTGTTCTTGGTGTCTCTCATGATGCTGGGGCCGGCGGTCGTGGCCACGACTGCCAAAGCTCTCTCATCTTCGCCAGCCGCACCGGGATGCCGCAAGGGCATCGACAACAGGGCCAGAATGGCAACTGCCAGACAGATTTGCGCTCTCATTTTTCCCTCTCCTTAGTCTTGCCTCCATCAGTCACAAAGATATTATCGAAGGAAGACCGGCCACATACAAGACTATGTGTGCATTCTCTGAAAAAAAATGCCCGGAGGCAACCTTATTTTGGCCTTCAGACGTCCAAAATCTCCCCGAACCGTTTCTTTCCCCGGCCCTCCCCCGGCTGCCGCCTTCTCCCGAGGGAAAGTTGTCTTGACATCCCGATTTCAGTGCAGTTAAATGTCCCGGTTAAATACCATCCCGGGGCGCAGGTCGGACAGCCGCGAGATGTCTGTTTGATCTCTATCATCTATCTCCATTGTCTGGGCCGGGCATCGCCGATCTGTCTCTACACGGAGGGGCGGGGGTTGAGTTCCGGGCTGGGAAAGGGGCGTTACCTTGTATCTGAACTGGTTTGACTGGACTCTCGTGGGCGTGTTTCTGTTTGGGCTGTTTTTTGTGGCTTGGTACACAAAGCGCTTCACTCGAAGCGTGTCGGATTTCCTCGCGGCCAACCGCGTGGCGGGACGCTATCTGCTGACCATGTCGGAGGGCATGGCCGGACTGGGGGCAACCGCCTTCATTGCCAACTTCGAGAAATTCTACAATGCCGGCTTCCCCGCCGGATGGTGGGGAATCCTCCTTACGCCGCTCGGACTGATCGTCGCGCTCTCCGGCTGGGTGATCTACCGCTATCGAGAAACACGGGCCATGACCATGTCCCAGTTCTTCGAAATGCGCTACTCCCGGACGTTTCGCCTCTTTTCCGGTTTCCTCTGCGCCGTTTCCGGCATTATCAACTACGGCATCTTCCCCGCTATCTTCGGCCGCTTCATTGTCTTCTTCTGCGGTCTGCCCGAGGAATTCTCTCTTCTCGGAATGACCATGCAGACCTACTGGCTCGTCATGCTCGTCGAACTGACGATCGCCGTCACATTCACCCTGTGGGGCGGCATGGTCGCGGTCATGATCACGGACTTCCTCCAGGCCCAGTTCACCAACATCGTCTTCCTCATGGTCATGGTTGTCCTCTTCTACAAGTTCGGCTGGACCGACATCATCGAGACCCTGAAAACCGCCCCCGAAGAAGGCCACTCCATGCTGAATCCCTTCCGCCAAAGCAAGGTGGAGGACTTTAACATGTGGTTCTTCTTCATCATGGGCTTCAAGACTTTTTACAGCTGCATGGCCTGGCAGGGCATGCAGGGCTACAACTGCTCGGCCAAGAGCCCGCACGAGGCCAAGATGGCCCGTGTCCTGGGCGAATGGCGAAACGGCGTGACCTACCTGATGATCATGATCATGCCGATCTGCGCTTACGTCCTCATGCACAACCCCGACTATGCCGCACAGAAGGAAGTGGTGGACAGCACGCTCGCCGGCATCTCCGAGGCTCAGATCCAGAAGCAGATGACGGTGCCGATCGCCCTCGCGACCATCTTCCCAGTCGGCCTGATGGGACTCTTCTGCACGGCGGTCTTCTTTGCCGCCATCTCCACGGACGACACCTATCTGCACTCCTGGGGCAGCATCGTCATCCAGGATGTGTTCATGCCTGTCCGACAATTCTTTCGCCGTTGGCAGGGCCTTCCCGAAACGCCCTTGACGCCCAAATCGCATCTGATCCTGCTTCGACTTGGCATCATAGGCGTGGCTGTCTTTGCCTTCTTCTTCAGTATCTTCTTTGACCTCCGAGACCATCTGTTCATGTTCTTCTTCCTGACGGGAACGATCTATCTCGGCGGGGCGGGCGCCTGCATCATCGGCGGTCTCTACACACGTTGGGGCACGGTAATGGGAGCCTACTGGGCAATGGCCGTAGGCGCGATCATCGGGACGATCGGCATCATCGTGCATAACTTCTGGATGCAGATCGGCGCCAATGTGGCCCTGTCCAACTTCGCCCTGCACAGCATCATGCTTTCGGTGTTCTACACGGCCAGTGCCGCCCTCGTCATCATGGGCGCCATCTATCTGTTCTTCGGCGACAAGGCCCGGATGAGCACACGTCGCGCGATGATGTCCTTCCTGATGGCGGGAATCGTCTTCGCCCTCGCCATGGTGTTCAAATTCAACTGGTTCACCCCCGTAGGCCTTGTTCTCTATGCCGCATGCATCCCGCCGCTCGCCATGTGCCTTTACCACCTCTTCTCCAATAGTGAAGAGGACAGCATGACCAAGTCCCTGTACGCCTTCCTGGTCGGCGGGGGCCTGCTTCTGACGGCGGTGGTCTTCCACAAGGCCCTTGGCCCTATCATGGGCTCCTGGCTCACCGAGGAACGCTTCTACGATAAGTTCCCCCTCCGGGCCCACTGGCTTGCGATGATCGCCTATATCGCCGCATCCGCGGCCTACACCGTGGTCTCTCTCATCACCATGAAAGAGCCTTTCAACCTCGAGAAAATGCTGCACCGGGGGGAGTACAAGATCCAGGACGAGGAGGAAACCCAGCGCTTCGCAAAGCCGAACCGTGGGCTTCGCGCCTTGGGCATCACCGACGAATTCACACGCGGTGACCGCCTCATTTTCTTCTTCAAGATCGGCTGGGTGATGATGTGGTTCTTCGTCTTCCTCATCGGCACGCTCGGCGCGTTGGTGGCGCAGAAATTCTACGATACCAACATTCCCGACTCCTGGTGGGCCATGTGGTGGCGTATTCAGGTCACCATCACGGTGTGCGTCGGCGTGATCACCGTCATCTGGTTCCTCTGGGGCGGATTCAAGGATATGGCCGAAATGTTCCGCCGCCTGCGCACGGTCTCACGCGACCTTCAGGACGACGGCACAGTCTACGAAACACAGGAGGCGCCCATCGAGGAGCCAATGTCCGCAGAAGAGGGAATGACACCGGACGAGAAGAAGGTGCCGCCCGAACCCCGGAATACCAACTTCGAATAGGGGCAGCATAACCCCGATTTCCCGCCGCCGCCGGAGATTCTTCCCGCGGCGGCTTTTCTTTTGCTCCGGGAAGGATTTGACAACGCGAGGGCGGTCACTCAGAATAGTCCCACGTTTGAGATGTATAGATCTTCCAGGGAGGTTGTCATGTCGGTCTGTTTCTCTCCGATCCGGAACTCTTGGGCCGCATCTGTTCTGTTTCTGATCCTTGCCGTTCTGAGCCCCTCTCTTGCCAAAGCGCAAACCACCGTTCTTTACGAAACCGAAGAATTTCAGTTTCACGGGGGATGGTGGCTGCGAGGAGAAGGCAGCGCCCTCTTGGGGAACTATCTGAGCGTGCATTCGGGCATGACAGAAATCGACCCGAACGCCGATCGGCAGCCGGTGATGGACGCGATGACCGCGATCGAACTGCCCGAGGCGGGAATCTATCGTCTCTGGGTGCGCGCGCGGGACTATGCGACTCAGACCGGGATGCGCAAGTTCACCATTACGATCGACGGTCTTCCCGCCGATGAGCAGGCCGGGGATCACGGCAAAGACGCTTGGGCGTGGGAACTGGTCGGGACCCGGCCTCTCGGCGAAGGGGAGCATATGCTCGGGCTGCAGGATACGGCCGCCTTTTTCGCACGCGCCGATGCGATCCTATTAACTACTGACAACGACCTCGATCCGAACCGTCTGGGTACGGGAGCGTTTGAGAAATATCGACGAGAGCCCAAGAAAGTCGAGAAGATGGGGGAAGGGACTTTCACGCTGCCGTCATTCGATCCGAAATCGGCGAAGGCTGAAACGGCGCGGCTGGAGAATGATTTCCTGCGAGTTGTCTTTTCAGCCGGAGAGGATCAAGCCGGGAAGTCTCGCCTGGCCCGTCGCCTGGAGATGTTCATGGACGGGCGCTGGTACGCCATGCCGATTACGGAAGAGGAGATTCTGTTTCAGGTCTATGCGGAACAGACGGAACCTCCGACCCAGCGATATCCGTCCTGGCCCCCCTCCCGAAATTCCCAGGTCGAGGTCTGGGTGGGCGGGAAGCCCTATCGTGTGAATGTGGACGCGAAAAACCCGTTTTACGCCGGAGCGCGGAGCGTCTTTCTGCCACGTTCCGCCCGACAGGTGGACGACCAGACTGTCGAAGTGGAGTATGAGACGGCCGAGGGAAAGAAAGCGCTGGGACGGTGGACGCTAGCCACATCGGCCCATCACCTGAACTTTTCTCTAGCCGTGACCGCTGAGAAGGACGGCTTCTACTCGGTAGGCATGTGCGCCTTTCAGGACTGGAAAAAAGACCAGGTTGATTTCGTCCAGTTACCGCCGCTTTTCCAACTCCAGCGCCTGCCGGACCGGCCCCTGATGGTGACGAGCTCTGTCACGCCCCATCCTCTCGCCCTGATTCAGACCCGGCCTGAGGGATTTGACGGCAAGACCGTTTCTTTCGCAGTCGTGGCCGATCCGGAGAAACTGCCTTTCGAGTGGGCGACGGCATCGAATGCGGTCTACGGGTTTTCGCTGGTGAATCACAAGAGTCTAGCCCAGCCGTGCATCTTTACGCCGGTGCTGGGATTGGATGGCTCGAAATGGCGCAAGGGAGAGCGGAAAAATGTTTCCTGGAATCTCGTCGCTCATCCCGGCGACTGGAAAGACGGGATGGAGTACGTATCCCGCCAGGTGATGAAGGTCACGGATTACCGCAAGCCCGTCAACGCTTCACTCACCGATGCGATTCTGAACATGATCGATCTCATGGCGAACGACGAGGCAGGGGGATGGTCGGAGCGACTTAGAGGTTTCTATGACATCGAAACGGGACACATGGGGAAGCAGGCCGCTCCCCTCGCGGTTCTCTCCGCCGGGGTACTCTCGCGGGATGAGGAGTTTTTTGCGCGGCGCTCGGTCCCCACGATCGAGTTTACCCTGAGCCGCCGTCGGGCCGATATCACGATTGGAAGCGAGACAAAGAAGGGTTCGGAACTCGGAAAGCAGTTGAACGTCCCGACTCAGTGGTACGGCACAGCTTACTGGCAGGGCGTGTATGCCCTGTTGGGGAAAATGAACCCGTGGATGGAGGAGTTCATTCTCCCGAATGGGGAAGTCTTCAACTCAGCGTACAGCGCCCGCCCCGTGTGGCCAGACCGTCTCGCTTTGTACCGGCACCGTCCGGAAGCGGATCTTCTGCGTCAAATCGAGGAGGAAGCCCGAGCGTACCTGACCGAGGCTTTCTACGGCCGGCACGAAGATCCCGTTGCCTATGAGATGTTCTACAACATTCACTTCTATCCGGAATGGTGGGATCTGCTGGACCTGTATGACGTCACGGGAAACGAACTGTACATGCGGGCCGCGGAGGAGGGTGCCTTCCATACTCTCGCGGGACTTCGGTCTCACCCTCCCATTCCCGAGGGCGAGGTGCGCATCCACGAGGGGGGATCGGTGGATCCGACGGTGAAAATGTGGTTCCGGGAGGGGAAAGAGCATCGTCTTGGAGTTCCCCGCCGTCCGGGAGATACCCCGGAAAAAATGGTTCCGGCCTGGCAAGTGTCGCAGACAGGGCTCGGTCTGGAGCAGCCCTCGACCTATTTTTCCACGGGCGCGAGAATGCGCAATATCATGCAGGCCACATGGGCGCCCCATCTCCTGCGTGCCTACCAGGCAACGGGCCGGGAGATCCTGCGCACCTACGCCCGAAACACCACGATCGGGCGCTTCGCGAATTATCCCGGTTACTATATCGCTCTGTACACCGACAAGGTGCAGGATCCGCGTTATCCCTATGAAGGCCCCGATATTACTGACTTTTACTACCATCATATTCCCGTTCATTTCGGATTCGCGACCGATTACCTGTTTTCGCAGCTGAGTCTGCGGTCCGGGAACCGGATCAAATTCCCGTGGGTAAAGCAGAAAAACTACGCCTGGTTCAATTTCCGGGTCTATGGGACGCAATCGGGCGAAATCTTCGGGGAAACGGGCGCGGTGCCATGGTTGCACCGGAGTATAGCCAAGGTCGGATCGCCAGAGGTGGACTGGCTGGCGGCCCGCAGCACGGATCGTTTCTGGATCATGCTCATGAGCCAATCGCGAGACGTAGTGGAAGTCCCGGTGACGCTGAATCCAGAGTGGATCGGGATGGAAGCGGATCCTCTGGGCTGGCGCTTCGAGAATGGGAGCGATATCCCTGCCGAGGTCCGGATCGCCGACCTGAAATCAGTCGCCATCCCGGCGATGGGACTGGTAACGCTGAGTTTTCCCGCCACTCTGGCGCCCTTCTATGCCGAACAGGCGCCAATCGAGCATGGGCACGTCCGACATGAAATGACTCCGTGGGGGGAACTTCATGCGTTCCGGATCCGCGGACCCTTCGGCGGCGATGCGCTGTATGTGGTTCTCTTGGCGGAGCAGGATGTGAAAGCCCAGGCCACGCTCACTGTCCAGGGACTTCCCAAGCCTCTGGAGTGCAAGGAATTCCCTTACGAATTCTCCTACTATCCGATTCCGCCCGAGGCTCCGTTGTTTCTCGATTTCGAAATCTCGGGTCCCGGGAGCAAAGACGAGAAGCGGGTTTCGATCGCGCCGGCCGATTTCGATGCGGGAAAAGTGGTGAGCGATCAGAAAGCCAGGAAAATCCCGGTCGTCGAAGTCTCGGTGGCCGACTGGAAACCCAAGGGTGACAAGTCAGGTGTTCTCAGTGCAATTGACGCTCCCGCGCGGGTTCTGTTGGTGAAGACCGGGGGGAAGATGGTGCCCGTTCACTATGGCTCCTCGACGAGCTTCCAGATCCAGCGCACGATCCAACTGGCTGACATTATCGCGGGTCAACAGGTGAAAGTAAGCGGGACAATCTCACCGGGCCGTTCGAGTATCGAGGCGCGCGAGATCGAGGTTCTGGTGCGGTCGAAGTCGATCGGCGACACGATCAATGAAGACAGCAATTACGTCATCGGCTCGTTACGCAGGGCTCCGAATCGTCTGATGGTAGAGGTCAAAGGGCAGAAGAACGTGGTCGTCAATGCCACGGCAAAGACAAAGATTCTGGCCCGTCAGCCGATCGAACCGCGGAATATCCCACTGAACGCGCGCGTCTGGTTCCCCTATAGCCGCCAAGGCAACCGGGTTACGGCGGACCGGGTACTCGTCTACGATTAGCGATTTCTGTATCAATGCCTTCATGAGTATCCTTTTGGCCCGAGGACTTTGCGCTCAGGGTCCCGGAGCATCTTCTTTAGGGAAGGTCATCTGATGCGTCCTGCCATTTGTCTGTTGTGTGTCTCGCTGGTTTTTCTCTCCTCCAATGTTCAGCCTCAAGCATCCAAAGGGCCGGACATCCAGACACTACTTTTCGAGGCAGAGAGTTTTCAGTTTCCGGGTGGCTGGCGGATCGAGAGCGAGGGTGGATTTGCCGGAGGCTTTCTCGGATTGCGGGACGCGGAGGAGTCAGTTCCGGACGCACAGACCGTCATCCGTCTGCCGGAGGCCGGAGTCTATTCCGTCTGGACCCGCTCGAAAGACCACGACACCATCGATCCGGGAGCCCGCCGATTTCGGCTTTACCTCAATGGGGAACCCGCCGAGAAGGAATCTGGCGGACACAAGAGTAAGGAATGGGTCTGGGAGCGGGTAATGAAGCGGGATCTGGAGTCGGGCGAGCATATGCTCACGTTGCACGACAGCGGAGCTTTTTTCGCCCGGTGCGACGCGATACTTTGCACGATGTCCGATCTGGACCCCAACGAGCACAGCGAACAGGACCTCGCCGCTTACCGAACCGTTCCCGTGGAGGTAGATGTCCGTGTTCCCGATCCCTTTGAAGAGGTGCCGCCTGTTCTGTCGGATGCAAAAACGGTGGCTCGGCTGGAGAATGACCGGCTTCGGATCCTTTTCCAGGAGCACCGAGATGCGAAAGGCAACCCGCGAATCACCCGCACCACGGAGATCCAGAGAGATGGCAGATGGGAAACGGTTCGGCTGTCACTTGGGTCGGAGCGGCTTTTTCTGCTTCACGCGTCGGATATGGATCTTCGCTTCACCTTCTTTCCAAAATGGACCTATTCGGGGAACCGGGTCCCGATCAAGGTGGGAGGAAAAACCTACGCGGTCCAGGCGGGCCGGGGAAATCCCTTTCTGGCGGGGAAGATGGTCCCCCTTATGGCGCGTTCCTGTCGGCAGGTTGACGGGGAAAACGTGTCGATCACTTTTTCCGATCCTTCGGGACGGGAGATTCCAGGACGCTGGCGGCTGCTAGCCGGGCGTTGGGATGCCCTTTTGTCCCTGACTGTCACGGCGCCGGAAAACGGTTTCTTCTCCGTCGGGTTTTCTCCTTTTCAGGAATGGCCGCGGGAAAAGATTGAGTTCGCCCAACTTCCTCCTCTCTACCAGTACCAGCGACTTCCCCAGAAACCGTTAATGGCGACGAGTTCGATGCTGGCCCATCCAATGGCGAGTCTTCAGGTTCAGCCAGAAGGTGTTGGCACACCCGTCTGTTTCACTGTTTCGGCGGACCCGGATCTTCTGCCTTTCCGCTGGGCCAGCTTTCGCAACGCGCTCTATGGCTTTTCCCTGTTGAATTTCGACGGAGAGCCCCAGCCCTCCGCGTTTTCTCCCGTTCTGGGACTCGATGGGTCGGAGTGGGCCAAAGGCGAGACGCACGAAGTGGGCTTTCGTGTGGTTACAATTCCCGGGGACTGGAAGCAATCGCTGGAATACTATTCCGACGTGGTGATGGGCGTGACCGACTACCGCCGTCCCATCGGATCCAGCCTCACCGATGCGGCCCTGAACATCGTGGCCCTTCTCCGAGATACGGTGACGAGCGGCTTCGACCCGGCCCTGAAGGGGTACTGGAACATCGAGTATGAAGGCATTGTCACCCAGGCCGCTCCCCTCGCCCCGGTGTCCGCCGCGATCCTGAGCCGGGATGAAACACTTTTTGCCGAGGTGGGACTTCCCTGCATTGCCTATACGCTAACCCGGACGGACGCTCACTTTGGCCGTCTGGATGCTCACGATCTGGGTGCTTCTCGTGAACTGACGGTGGCCAGCCGCTTCTTTGGAACCGCTTACTGGCAAGGTCTGGAGGATCTGCTGGGCGGACTGAACCCTTGGATGCACGAATTTGCCATGCCGGAGGGAAAGGTATACCACAACCCGGACTATGGCGTGCCGCCCCGGTGGTCGGACCTGCTTGCGGCCTATCGACTCAATCCGACCGACGAAATCCTCGAGCGGGTGGTGAACGAAGCCGACGATTTCATCCAGACCCAGGTCTATGGCCGACAGGAACAGCCTGTTCCCTATGATCGATTCGCAAATGTGGCCTACTATCCCTACTGGTGGGATCTGCTCGATCTCTATGATCTAACCGGCGAGAGGCGGTTCATCGACGCCGCCGAAGAAGCGGCGTTCCATACGCTTTCGGCCATCTGGTCACATCCCATGATACCGGACGGCGAGGTAACGATCCATCCCGCCGGAAAAGCGGGCGCGGGACAAGACGAGCCGATGGCGCGCATGTGGTACCGGGGCTATGAAAAATTCCGGATGGGCTATCCTCGCAGGCCCGGAGACACGCCCGAAAAGCGGGTGCCAGCCTGGCAGGTCGCCCAGATAGGGATGGGCATTGAGAATCCGAACACCTATTTCCGCAGCACCGACGAGTCCGCAGTCTGGCATATTATGATGACAAACTGGGCGCCCCACCTGCTCCGGCTCTGGCAGCACACGGGACGCAATATCTTTCGTACCTACGCCCGAAACGCAATCATTGGCCGCTTTGCCAACTATCCCGGCTACTATCTGCACGAATACACCGATATCATGCAGGATCCGCGCTATCCCCTGCAGGGCCCCGACCTGACCGATTTTTACTACCACCACATCCCCGTGCACTTCGCCTTTACGGTCGACTACCTGATGGCCCAGGCCGAGGCGCGGTCCGGAGGCAAGATACACTTCCCTTACGTGCGCCAGCAGAACTATGTGTGGTTCACAAATCGGATTTTCGGCCCGATGGCCGGGAAACTCTATGATGAAGAGGGAGGAGTGCCGTGGCTCGAGAATGACCTGGTCGAAGTTCCGGGCGTGAATGTGGACTGGCTTGCCGCGCGGTCGAAAAACCGTTTCTGGCTGATCCTCATGAGTCAGTCCCGGGAATCGGAGAATATTCCCCTCCACCTGAATGCGAGGAAGATCGGCCTGAAGAAGGGAGCAAAGGTCCACCGCTATGAAGGTTCAGGCCGGCACTATGAGGATATTGCCATGCCCGATCTCGATGAGTTGCAGTGTGACCTCCCGCCCCTGGGGCTGGTGGCGCTCTCTTTTGCGACCGATGAGCAACAGAAATTCACAGGAGTGCGGCCCCTGAAAAACGGTCACCAGACCCAGCAAGTCGATGAGACCTGGGGCGCGCTCCACTGTTTTCGGATACGCACTCCCTTTGGGAAGGATGCTGTTTATCTCGCGCTGAGCCAAGGGCCTGACGAAGGCGGTCAATGCGCCCTGAGCAGTCCAAGTGGCGAGTTTTCAAAGTTGGAGCGCGAAGAGTTTCCCTACGAATTCATTCTCTACCCGGTCGATTCCGACCGGCCGGCCGAGATGGTCCTTCGTCTGAAACAGAACGGAAATATCGGGCCGAAGTCGATTCAGGTGAATCTGCCTGCGGAGTAGAAGAGCTTGTCCCACAAAGGTTAATCTGAATGGGCTACGGTTTGTTTTCATCCGGGATGGCGGGAAGGATAACGTGCGCGGAGAGCCCGATGTCGAGGCGTTTCATTTCGCGGGCGACGAGATCGGCCATGAGGGTAGCGCCCTTGCCTGAAAAGTGGGCGAAATCCTTAGGGTTACAGAAGAGCGGGAGGCATCCGTCAGGCCCAAGTTTCTGCATCACCAAGCCGCTGGCTTCGTAAAGATCCACGCACGGAGTCTTCTTTTCGGCTGCAACCTCGCGCATGGCCACCGCGTAAGGCGTGAGCCTTTGCCCAATTCTACCGTCGGGACCGAAGGCGCGCCGGTGCATGGGCGTCACGAGAACAGGGATGACCTCCCGAGCGCGCGCCTGATCGATATATTGT
>JABMPG010000269.1 GCA_013203855.1 bacterium | reverse complement strand
GTCTGAGGCCCTATCAGAAGGATCCGTGAAATTGAATGAAATCAGTCTGACCCCGTTGGGGCATCTTTGTTGGAACTCTTCGAACGACGAGGACGAGGCCGGTCGCCTGGCGTCTTTTGGGGAAGCGTTCGATCTGGATTGGCGCGAGGGACTTTTCAATCTGGCGGCGGAAAAGATCGATCCCGGCAGCTCGCTCACGTTGGGATACTGGCAACATATCGCCGAATCTTTCCTGGCTGGCCTGTGTCACCTGCCGGAAGGGACGTCCGCGGGCCAGGTCGAATCGCCCACCGAGGCCGAATATGCCCAGTGGGTTCTTGGAGCTCCTCCCATGCGCGGCGGGGAGTATCTGTCGATCGAGACGCTTGGGGCGATCTGGGAAGGGCTGACTGCCTGGAGCGCCGAGATGAGCGCGGCGGCGGGCGGTCTGGGCGCGTTTCTGGACGGGCGAGCGGCGCAGTGGCGTCAGGTCGGTCGAGTCTGCTTTCATCTGGCCGAAAACAAGGCGGATCCGGACCGGCCTTTCGCGTTCATGGCGACTTATGTTTCGGGGCTGGGTTCGGCGGGCCGGGCGCGGCATCTGCCTCTGCGCCAGGCGCTGGAGCAATACGCGGGAGCGAGTAATCGCGCGGCGCTGATCCGGCTTCTGTCGCCCGTGCAAGCGGCGGCCGAGCGGCTGGACTGGGTCCAGGCCATGGTGGATTCGGGCGAGATCTATCAGCCGCGTGCCTGGATTTCCGAGCGGGCCTATCAGTTCCTGTTGGCCGTGCCCGCGCTGGAGGAGAGTGGCCTGACGGTTCGGCTGCCCGACTGGTGGCGGCGGCGGCCTCGTCCGCGTGTGGCTGTGACCATCGGCAACGCCAATCCTTCGCTGATTGGAGCGGAGGGGATATTGGATTTTGACGTCAAGGTGGCGCTGGGTGATCAGAGCCTGACTGATGAGGAGATTGAGGCGTTGCTGGAGGGCGGGGACGGACTGGTGCTGCTCAAGGGCCAGTGGGTCGAGGTGGATCGCGAAAAGCTGCGCCAGGCGATCGATCAGTGGCAGGCCTTGGGGGAAGCGGACGGTGTGTCGTTTATCGAAGGAATGCGTCTCCTGGCGGGGGCTTCCGAAGATCTCAGGCAGGAGGAAAAACTCGAAGCCACCCGCCAGTGGGCCCACGTCGAGGCAGGCGAGGCGATGAAGCAACTTCTGGCCGGCCTGCGCGATCCGGCAAATCTGGAAACGGAGGAGGATGGAACCTCTGCCAACGGCCTGCGCGCCACGTTGCGTCCCTACCAGCGCCACGGCGTTGCCTGGCTGCGCAGACTGACCGGATTGGGGCTGGGCGCGTGCCTGGCCGATGACATGGGCTTGGGCAAGACGATCCAGATCCTGGGGCTACTGCTGCGTGCGCGGCGGACGGATGAGGCAGCGGGCGGAGAGGGGCGGGACGGCTCGCCCACTGCCGTGCCTTCCCTGCTGGTCGTGCCGGCCTCGCTGATGGGAAACTGGCGCGCGGAGGTGGAGAAATTCGCGCCGTCGCTGCGGCTGGCGTTTCTGCATCCGGCCGAGACCGACCGCGCCGCGCTGGAGCGGATCGAGCAGTGCCCGGTGGAAGAATTGGCCGGCGTCGACCTGGCGGTGACGACCTACTCCATGCTGGCTCGTCAGGTTTGGCTGAGCCAGGTCAACTGGCGCTTGGTGATCCTGGACGAGGCGCAGGCGATTAAGAACCCCGGCACCCGCCAGACACGGGCCGTGAAGAAGCTGCTGGCCACGGCGCGCGTCGCTCTGACCGGCACCCCCGTAGAGAATCGTCTCGGGGATCTGTGGTCGATCTTCGATTTTCTGAACCCCGGCTTGCTTGGCTCCGCGAAGACATTCAAGTCTTTTGTCGCCAGCCTTGAGGCCCGTGAAAAGGATCAGTTCGCGCCGCTGCGCGGTCTGGTCGGGCCGTACATTCTGCGCCGGATGAAGACCGACCGCCGAGTCATCGCCGACCTGCCCGACAAGATCGAGACGATAGGGTATTGCTCGCTGACGCGGGCACAGGCGAGACTGTACCAACAGGTGACCGACGCCATGCAGAAGGCGCTGGAAAACACCGGGGGCATGAAACGGCGAGGGCTGGTTCTCCAGACATTGATGCGGCTCAAGCAGGTATGCAACCACCCCAGCCATCTCACTGGCGACGGCGGTTGGGATCCCGGAGAGAGCGGCAAATTCCACCGGTTGGCGGAAATCTGCGAAGAGCTGGCCGAGCGGCAGGAACGCACTCTGGTCTTCACGCAATTCCGCGAGATCATCGGCCCCCTTGAAGGGCACCTGGCGCGCATTTTTGGCCGCCCCGGTCTGACGCTGCACGGCGGAACCAACGTGTCCGGAAGGCGGGCGCTGGTCGAGCAGTTCCAGAAGGAGGACGGGCCGCCGTTCTTCATCCTTTCCCTCAAGGCAGGCGGCACGGGCCTGAATCTGACCGCCGCCAGCCATGTCATTCACTTCGACCGCTGGTGGAACCCGGCCGTAGAGGACCAGGCGACTGACCGGGCCTTCCGCATCGGCCAGAAAAAAAACGTGCTCGTTCACAAATTCGTAACTAGCGGATCGGTCGAGGAACGCATTGACAAGATGATCTCCGGGAAACGAGAATTGGCCGGGGAGATCTTGTCCGGCAGTGGCGAGATCGACCTGACGAGCCTCGACGACGACGCGTTGGTCAATCTGGTGCGGCTGGACATCGAGCGGGCGATGGAGTAGAAAAAACTGTTTGGAAAATTGACCCGGCGGCTCGGGCCGTCGGCAAGGAGGACAGGACCCATGAGATACGGCAGATGGCCTCGCTATGTTCCGGCCGCCGAACGTCGGGACAAGGCGCTCAAACAGATGGAGAAGATGCGCAAGAAGGGGCTGGATATTCAGCCTGTCGAGTTGGAGAGCCGCACGATTTCCCGCAGTTTCTGGGGCAAGGCCTGGTGCAAGCACCTGGAGTCGTTCTCGGATTACGGAAACCGCTTGCCGCGCGGGCGAACCTATGTTCGCAACGGTTCCGTCTGCCACCTGGAGATAAAGGCAGGGCGCATCGAGGCGTATGTCACCGGTTCGAAACCTTATCAGGTCACCATCGCGATCAAGCCGCTGGCCGCCGCCACCTGGGAAACGGTCAAGGAGAAGTGCCGAGGCCAGATCGGATCGATGCTGGAGTTGCTGCAAGGGAAGCTTTCGGATCACGTGATGTCCGTCGTCAGCGATCGCCGTGATGGTCTGTTTCCGCAGCCCGGCGAGATGGATCTTCAATGCTCGTGCCCAGACTGGGCCGAGATGTGCAAGCATGTGGCGGCGGCCCTGTACGGCGTCGGGAGCCGGTTGGACAGCCGTCCCGAGCTGCTTTTCATCCTGCGAGGCGTCGAAGCGGCCGAACTGATCGCCGCCGAAATCGCCCTGCCGATGGGCGCGAGCTCGACGGATGATGTTCTGGCAGACGACGGACTGTCCGAAATCTTCGACATCGATCTCGAAGATGCTCCGGCAGTGGGAAAAACCACTGTTTCGGCGCCCCCAGCAGGCCGACGGGCCGGAAAGCCGACCTCCAAGATCAGCCCCAAGACATCTGCGAAGGGCTCCCGGAAGGCGGGGAGCAATTCGAAAGTGAAAGTCGGCCAAGCGCAGGCCGGCAGGCCCACGAAGTCGCCCATCGGAAAAACCCCGAAGAAAACGGCCAAGCCCTCGGGTGGGAAAGGTCGGGTCCCCCCCGTCCCTGTTTCAATACCGAAGAAAGCCGCTTCCGGCAGACCCAGGCCGACGGGCAAGCGGGCCACCCGACGCGGCGCCGCCAAACCTGCGGCATCGTCCCCTTCCCGCAGAGTTTTCGACGCGGGTGCGCCCACGGGAACGGCCATTGCCCGCTTGCGCATGCAAACCGGTCTTTCCACGGCCAAGTTTGCCGAACTGGCAGGCGTCAGCGAAGCCAGTGTTCGGCGCTGGGAAGCCGTCACTGGTCCGCTCCGACTCCACGCTCGCCCCCTGGCCGCTCTTGCCACATTGCAGGGAGACCTTCTGGGCTAACCGTTCGTGCCGGTCGCGGAAGAGTTTGTCTTCCATTTTCGGCATGAACAGAGAGTCCGTTCGAGGGCGTGGGGGCGCTTCCGGGGCTTTTCCCGTTGCGGTCGCGTTGCGCGGAATAGATAATGCCGTGCTATGTCTTCACGTCGCCGTCGGATTCTTCACCTGGATATGGATGCCTTTTACGCCTCGGTTGAGGCGTTGGATGACCCGCGTCTGGCGGGCAAAGCCGTAGTCGTGGGGGGGAAGGGGCCCCGGAGTGTGGTGGCGGTGTGCTCCTATGAGGCGCGCAAATATGGTGTCCATTCGGCGATGCCGATGCGGAGGGCGCTGGACCTGTGCCCCCGGGCGATCGTGCTGCGGCCGCGCATGGAGCGCTATCGCGATATTTCGCGGGCCATTTTCGAGTATCTCGGAGGTCAGGCCCCGCTGGTCGAGAAGATGTCGGTGGATGAGGGATATCTGGACATCAGCGAGATGGCGGGGTCGGACGAGGGAGCGCTGGAGATCGGCCGGCTGCTGAAGGCGGAGATCCGGGAGCAGTTTGGGCTGGTGTGCTCGGTGGGGGTGGCGCCGTGCAAGTTTGCGGCGAAGATCGCTTCGGATCTGGAGAAGCCGAATGCGCTGGTGCTGGTGCGGGCGGAGGATCTGCTCGATTTTCTGGCGCCGCTGGATGTGGGG
>JABMPG010000028.1 GCA_013203855.1 bacterium | reverse complement strand
GCCGGAGATTGTGCGACCCGGTGAGACGGGCCTGCTGGTTCCTTCCGGGGATGTGGACGCGCTGACGGAGGCGCTGGCATCGCTTCTGGAGTCGCCGGCGCGGCGCCGCGAGATAGGCGCACGGGCGGCGGAGTACGCCCATGCGAATTTTTCGTCTCGCAAAGCCGCCGAGCAGGTGATGGAGATCTACCGGGAGATTCTCCCGGCGCGGGACAGCCGACAATTTTGACTCAACCCACTCTCATCGCCACGACCATCTGCCGTCAGGCCGGATCGCACGAGCCTTCGGGGTATGTCTATACAGTGAACCCAACCGAGTGGACGGTGCTGAGCCGGGCGCGGATTCCCGAACCTCCGGGCCGTGAGCGCGATCCGAATCCGAGAGGCGGCTTGCGCGGCGGAAGGGGCATCGCCATCGGCGAGGGAGAGGTTTTCATCGCCAACAACAGCGCCGTCTTCCGCTATGGGCCGGAATGGCGGCTTCGAGGTGAGATTACCCATCCTTCCTGTGCCAGTATCCACGACATCGCTTGGCGGAACGACTCGCTCTGGGTTACGTCTTCCTTCAACGATCTGGTTTTGCGTTTCAGCCCGGAAGGACGGATCCAGGATTTCCTGAACCTCCGCGAGAAAGAAGATCTGCTTCGTGACTATGGTTTCCGGAAGAGGAATCTTCTGACCCGGGGGAAGATTCTGGAAGGACAGGAGGACTTCCGCGTTCCGCGTGCCGGCCGGTTGGAGAGATACGATGGCTTGCACGTGAACAGTCTGGCCTTTCTGCCCGATGGAGAAATGCTTCTCTCACTGGGGTTGATCCACAGCCGTTCTCATCAGCGGCGGATGGCCATGAAGGACTTTCTGCTCAATTGGGGTCTCTGGAATCCGTTCGTGACGGCGAATCGATGGGCCGGAGTTCTGTTTGGGCTGCGGAAGGAGATGCATACCGATCTTGTGGTCAAGCAGGCGATGTCGTGTTCGGTGATCCTTCGCTTTGACTCGAAGGGCGACGCCCGGCCCGCTCTGGTCTTTCCGAAATCCACTGCCGCCATCCACAGTCTGCTTGTAGGCCCGGACGGCGCGGCGTTCATCGGTGACACGACGACCGGCGATATCGTGCGGTTCGACCCGGATCGGGCGGCAGAGACGGGACGCCTTCATGTGACCGAGCGTTTTCTTCGCGGAATCGAGCCGCTGCCATCGGGCGAACTGGTGGCCGGGGCCCAGAACGAATTGATCCGGGTGGATTTCGAGGGGGGGCGCGTGGCCGGACGCATCCGCCTTTCGGAGGATGAACGCGAGGCGGTTTACGACATTCAGACGCTGCCGGAGGGCTTCGGTCCCCTTCCGGAACAGTTGCCGGGCTGAGTCATGAATCCTGATCAGGACATCCAGATCTCTTTGCCCCCCGCGCCTGCCCGCAGACGCTTGCTGCCCCCTTGGCTTTCTCTGGCGTTGAAGCTGGCGGTGGCGGGAGCATTGCTGTACTGGGTCTTCCAGCGGGTGCCCCTTGGCCGTGTCTGGACGGAGATGAGACAGGCGAATCCGGGGTTGATCGCGGCGGCGTACCTGATCCTGACGCCGGGCTTCCTCCTGCTGGCCTGGCAGATGCGGATCGGTCTGTTGGCACAAGGGATCCGTTTTTCTGTTTGGGAACTGACGGAGATCCAACTGGCGGCCATGTTTTACGGTCTTCTCATCCCGAGCGACGTGAGCGCGGCGGCGGTGAAATGGTATAGGATATCGCGACGGGGGCAACACTTGGCTAAGACGGCGGCGACGGTGGCGTATTTCCGGGCCGTCAATACTGTTGCCTTGTTCGCCATCGGTCTTCCCGCCGCGTTACTCGAGACTCCGCCTGGGAGCGGGACCATGCGCATGGTCCTGGTGCTGGTTCTGGCCTCGGGCCTCGTTTTGTCGTTGCCGCTCTGGTCGCGCCGTTTCGCCAAGGGTTTGGGTGCGGGAGCGGGACGGTTCGTGGCGTTCCTTCATCTTCCCCGGTGGGCCGTGAGCCGGGGCGGGCGGGTATGGGAAGCCATGATCGCCCTGAGTGGCATGGAGGCGTCGGACCGCTTGCTGATCTTGGCGCTGGGGGCAGGTTTTCAGATCCTGACCCTCGCGAGTTTTTATGTGCTTTGCCGCGCCGTGGGATTCCCGCTGGGCTGGCTGGCCGTGGCATGGGTCTCTCTTGTGCTCTACGTGGTGACACAGGTTCCGTCGGTGGCCAGCCTGGGCGTGCGCGAGGCAACCCTCGTCTACCTCCTGCCGGCTTTCTACTCGATTGCCCCCAACAGCGCCCTGGCCGTGTCGTTTCTGGTCTTGGGCAGGCGCATTTTCCTGGCGTCTCTGGGAGGGGTGACCGAACTTGCCCAGTGGTTTCGCGAGACCCGTCGCCCCGCGGCGTCCGGGAGGACAAGGTGACAGAAAGGCCAGATGTCAGGAATCCGTCCATGACTCGAATCGCGCTCGTCAGTCTCTCCGAAAGCAGCAACCTGCATCCGCCTCTCGGACTGCTCTCCATTGGTTCCTACCTCCGGCGCGAGCTTCCCCTGGTCGAGGTGACCCTTGTGGATGCCAACGTCGAGGACCCTCTCGAGCGTCTTCTCTCGGAGGATTTCGACCTGATCGGCTTCTCCGCCATGACCGTTCGCTATGGGCGGGCTATCGATATGGCTGGGGAAATCCGGCGGAAGAAGCCCACGCCCCTGATCGTGGGCGGGGTTCACGTCAGCACTCTGCCCGAATCGCTGGACCCGGCCTTCGACGCGGCGGTTATCGGCGAGGGCGAGGTGACGATGAGGGAACTGGTCCAACTGCTCGAGACGGGGGGAGGTCTTTCTTCTGAGGGACTCAGGAGGATCCCAGGGCTGGTTTTCTTCGAGGACGGTCGCCCTGTATCGACGGGCCGCCGCGAGCTTATGGACCTGGCAGACCTGCCCTTGACCGACTGGTCTCTTCTCGATCCGCGCTATTTCCGCCCTCGCCGGTTCGACGAGGTGGGCCGCTTTGCCGTGGGCGGCAGTCTGATGACCTCGCGAGGCTGTCCCTACAAGTGCGCCTTCTGCAGCACGACCCATTTCTGGGGACACCGGGTGAGGAATCGTCCCATCGGGGACGTCATCGAGGATCTTCGCGACTTGGTCGAGGTCTACGGTATCACCCACGTGATGTTCTGGGACGATCTCTTCACGGTTCAGAAGGAGCGTTTGCGAGACTTCGCGCAGGCGCTGGAGGAAGCGGGTCTGTCGGGGCGACTGACCTTCAGTTGCGACAGCCGCGCCAACGTGTTCGATGAGGAGGTCTGCTTTCTCTTGCGGCGCATCGGGGTCGAGGGCGTCTTCTTTGGTTTCGAAAGCGGCAGCGACCGCGTTCTCGAGTACTTGAAGGGGCCGGGGGTCCGGGTAGCGCACAACCGCCGCGCCGTTGATCTGGGGGTGCGGCATGGCTTCAAGGTTCAGGGGAACATGATCTTTGCCAGTCCCGGCGAGACCCTCAAGGATATGCGGGCTTCCCTTGAGTTTATGGAGTACGCGGCCCGGAAGGGGGCTTACCGCATCCAATGGGACAGGCTGGTGCCTTTTCCCGCGACTCCGGTTTGGGACGCGGCCCACGAGAGCGGACAGGTTCGAGAACGAATGGACTGGGAGCGTCTGGCCTTTGCCGATCGCAAGCAAAGGCCCATGCTGCTGGATCCTTCGATTGACTCCGAGGCGTATCGCTCTCTACTGAGCTCCTGGAGATTCCGGCGGTTGCGTCTGCTCTTTCGATGGCGCATTCTCCGCGCCTATCTGCGGCATTCACCGGTGAGACTCTTTGGATATGCGGCGGGTACTCTCTGGCACAAGGTTATTGAACGCGCGGGTGGCACGAAACGCGCACGCGCCGGGAAAACGTCTGTTGCGGGTAAGGGCAAAGTCATCTCCTTTTGAAGAGGCAAGACCGTGGCCGGTAGTATTCCATCACCAGAATCGAGATCTCTTGCCGTGCTTTCAGGCGTGGTGCGTTGGGCCGTCCGGGCCATGCTGTTGCTGATTCTCTTTGCGCTGATCGCTCAGGCCGCTTTCTACACGGTCACGCTCGGTCGGCGGTTCTTGCGGGATCAGGACAATACGATCGCGGAATCGGCCAAGATCGAGAGGTCTCTGGCCGTGGCACGGGGAGAACCGCTCTATATTCCGTCCTCGCAATGGCCGCACCTGGGCGCGGGTTACGGCGCCTTGTTCTCCTATCCGGTGGGATGGATCAGCCGCGCGATCGGCCTGCCGGAGAAGCGTTTCGACCAGGCCATGCTGGTTTACTACGTGGGCCGGGGCGTGTCGGCCTTGGGGGCGGTTTCGATCCTGATATGGCTGGCGTGGATGAGCGATCTGGTGGGGCTGCGCGGATCGTGGCGCGGATTGCCCGTGCTCTTGTTTTTCTCGGCTCTCTCGATCACCAAGTTCTCTGTTGCCTATCGAGCGGATTTTCCGTTCGTTGCGCTGGCTTTGTGGGGATGGCTGCTGGTCCTGCGCGGCAAGGGCATGCCGTCCGCTCTGGGCGCGGCCGCGCTGATGACTCTGGCTTTCCACTATAAGCAGACCGCGGTGATCTCGTCGGGAATCCTTTTTCTGTGGTTGGCTCTGTGCGGGGAGAGACGCCGGGCGGTTTTCTATCTGAACGCGCAGCAATCGTTCGGCGATCTCCGGCAAGCCTTCCACACTACCGAGCCAGCGCGAAACCACGCCCGACATGCCGGCGCGGCTGGTGTTTTTACAATTCGCCCACCGCCCGAGGGTTGCCGTCTGCGCCAGGCCGGTCCGGGTCTGACGTGCACGAATAAAGAAGTAGCGAGCGCGCTCCAGATCGGTGGTCTCATCG
>JABMPG010000268.1 GCA_013203855.1 bacterium | reverse complement strand
CCCTGTTTCTCGTGCTCGCGGCCCGGCACAACCAGCTGACGTTTCTCGGGTGGGCCAAGCGGTTGGGACGCCACGGGCTTGTGTTTCTGAATCGCCTGAAACGTCCCCCTCGCCCGCCGGTCGACAATCCCCGAAGAATCCTGGTAGCCTGCTGCGCCTTCCTGGGAGATACCGTTCTGCTTCAACCCGTTCTGGCCGGACTGCGTGCGAGCCGGCCGGGCGTCCGGATCGCGCTTCTGACCAACGGAACGGGCGAGGCGATCTTCCGCTGCGATCCGGCCGTGGATCAGATCAGTGTTCTCGACGCCGACAGGTCCGCGGACCAGACCATTCGAGACCTGATCCGGGGATTCCGACCCGATCTGGTTCTCGTGCCATACTTCTATGGTTTCTCCCCGGACGCGCTCTTTGCGCCCCAGAGCCCCCGGGTGGTCACGTTCAGCGAGGAAGTGGGTTTCGACCGTCGCCTGTGGTACGACCTGGCCGACCGCACGGTTCCCAAACCTCGGGGACAGCATGAAACAACCAATTTGAGACGTCTCTTCACCGAAGCCGGCCTGAGAGGGTCGCTCCCAGCAAGCGCTCCGGCGTTCCTGCCCGAAGAGATGGACGAGGCGCGGCAGGCCCTGCGAGAGCGCGGCCTGAACCATGATAACCTGGTCGTGATCGCTCCGGGCAGCGCCAAGGCCCACAAATTCTGGCCGGAGGAACGCTGGGCCGAAGTGGTGCAATATCTGGCGCAGGAGTACCATCTCCCGGTGGTCTTGACCGGCTCGCCCCGGGAGCGGAGTTTGTGCGATCGAATCGTGCGCCAGTCGGGCGTCGAGGCCGCGGTGGAGTGCGATCTCGGCCTGCGGCGGCTGGCTCTGTGGCTGGGGCAGGCCCGATTAGTCATCGCGACATGCAACGGCTCGCGACATCTCGCCGTCGCCATGGAAACCCCCACCGTGACCCTGCAGGGACCCACAGACGAGAGGCAGTGGGGGGCCGCACGGGATCGGCGCAGGCACCTGATCGTGCGGGGCTGCACCTTCGATCTGACGCTTGAAGAACGGCTGGGCCTGCCCCCCGACTATCAGATGCGGCGCATTTCCACCCAGCAGGTTTTCCGCGCGCTGGATGAGGTACTGGCGGAGGGATGAGCCCCTTCGCCCCGGTCCCGAGTCGCCCCGAGTTTGCTTCCGCGAACCAAGGATCTGATGTTTTCGGGCACGCAGCCAAGAACAGCTGTGCCACAAAGATCAATCTGCTTGCCACATGGCATCGTTCCATCGGAGCCCAAGAGACTCAGGCTTCTCGCCTCCTTTGGCAAAAACCCCCTTGACAGAGGGAACGTTTTTGTGGACGATATACGAAGTTAGGCATTACTTTTGCTTAAGTTCTTAGAGTGTTGTAAATACAGGATTTGAATATATGCCCCTCGGGATGCACCAGGTCCAGAAACTTCAGCAACGGCTGATTATGACGCCGCAGATGCAGCAGTCGGTGAAACTGCTGCAGATGAACACAATGGAGCTTGAAGCCCAGACCCTGCAGGAACTCCTGGAGAATCCCTTCCTCGAGATCGAGGAGGGCGCCGGCGATCTCGAAGAGACACCCCGGCCCGAAACCGACCCCGAAGCGAGAGAAATGGTCCAGGAACGGGAATCCGACCCGGACAGTGCCGCCTACGAGGCCGACGATTCCTACGTGACCGCTCCCGAGAAGAAGAAAGAGACCGCCGAGACTTCGGACGATCCCGGCGAGATCTCTGCTGGTGAAGAGAGCAATGAAGTGGCCGGGAACCTGGAGTCAGCCACCGTCGAAGAGCAGCCCGAGCAGTTCGAGGAAGTGGATACGAACTGGGAGGAGGTGTTCGAGGACAGCTACTCTCCGGTCTACCGGGCCCCGGTCAACGAAGACGAGGATACCCGCAGTTTCGAAGAGACTACGGCGCTCGGGACCAGTCTCTACGAGAAACTCGAGTGGCAACTGCGCGTTTCATGCCTCTCCGGGCGAGATGCCGAGGTGGGCGGATATCTGATCGGGTGCGTGAATGACGACGGCTATCTTCAGAAAGGCGCCGTCGAGGAGTGCGTTGAAAAATTTCAGGTTCCCCTCGAGGATGTCGAGTGGATTCTGGAGGTGATCCAGGATTTCGAGCCGACAGGGGTGGCCGCGCGAGATCTCCCGGAATGTCTGTGCCTTCAGTTGGAGGCAATGGACGAGTTGGACCCGCTGACGGAGAAGGCGATCCGCGAGCACTGGGGCCTGCTGGCCCAGATGAAATTCCGCGAGGTGGCACGCGCTCTGGACGTCGGCGAGGCGGAAATCGAAAAGATTTTTTCCCGCATCCAGCGACTGGATCCGACACCGGCCCGGTCCGTCACCAAAGAACAGACCATCTACATCACGCCCGATGTGTACGTGAAAAAAATGGACGGGAAGTACGAAATCTACCTGAACGAAGGTCAGGTGGCCCACCTGCATGTCAACAATATTTATAAAGAGATCCTTCTCAGCGATCATAACGGCACGAAACAGGACGTCAAAGCCAAGGAGTACGCATTGGACAAGTACCGGGCCGCGGTCATGTTCATCAAGAACATCGAGAAGCGGCGCAACACGGTGCTGCGCGTGACCGAAGCGATCATGGATTACCAGCAGGAGTTTCTCGAGAAGGGCGTCGAGGCGCTGCGGCCACTGTCCCTCGCCGAGATCGCAGAACGAGTGGGCATGCACGAATCGACGATCTCTCGCGTGACCTCGTCAAAATACGTGGATACCCCGCAGGGAATATACGAGTTGAAGTTTTTCTTTTCCAGCGCCATCGAGTCGCGCCACGGCGAAGCAGTCTCGTCGCGGTCGATCAAGCAGAAGATCCACGAACTGATCGACAGCGAGGACTCCGATAAGCCGCTGAGCGACGATAGGATCGCCAAAGCGCTCAAGGCCCAGGGATTCACGATCGCCCGGCGCACCGTGGCCAAGTATCGCGAACAACTGAGAATCATGCCGACGAACCTGAGACGGCGAATGGGGTAAGGACGGCAGCCAGTGAATCCGTGTCGCTAATCGTTCCGCCGGAAAACGTAGGCGTCCTGCGCGGGCGGGTTCCGAATAGTGTTCACCAACTTGTAGCGCTCCTGAAACCAGGGAGCGGCCATGAGTTCGTCGAGGTGCAGAAATCGGCGGAGGGAGACGATCCAGCCCGGTTTCTCGCTCTCGATCAGGGCTTTCACCCACTCAACGCTTCCCTCGTCGGGAACGAGATCGACGCCAGCCTCGATCAGACGCTGGCGATCGGCTTCGCGGGCCTGGAGGACTACAGGTGAATTGATCCCGCTGCTGTCCAGAACATAGAACTTCGGCAGCGACCAGGCAATCGCCCCCACTTCTCCCACTAGAATCGTTCGCCCTGACCATTCCTGAGATTTCACCCAATTTCCCGCCCGGATGTAGGCAGTCTCGGTCGCCGACAGCGTGGCGGGCCACTCTTCGCGGTCCGGCAGGATATAGGAGCCTTGCCCGATGATCCAGATTCCCGCAACGAGAAGGAACAGTCCCGTGCCGAGAGCTCCGCGCCATCGATACCCCCGGGAAGCCGCCGCCCGTTCTGCCAGCTGCGCCGTCAGGGCAACGCTCAATTGCCAGAGTCCCCACACCGCCACCCAGGAATAGACCGCGAGCGCCGGCATGTAGTACCACTTAAACAGGTTCACGCCCGACAAGGAGAAGCCGACGACCGACGCCAGACCCCACAGAAGCGCCCAGAGGCCCGGCCCGCGCCGGAGGAGCAGAAAAATCACGCCGATGAGGAAGAGGGGCAACAGGTAGAGGTGGAAGTGCGATCCCTGCAGGGAGGGCGTGTTTCCCAGGAAGTAATGAATGTGAGTGACCAGGCCTTCCCAAAGGGACCGGGCGTGGATGATGCGCTTGGCAGCGATGGAATGGGGCGTGTACTGACCGAAGGCGGTCAAGGCGTAAACCACCCAGGGCAGTTGGATCAAGAGGAAGAGAATGCCGCTGAAAACGAGATGGCGCGTCGGACCGGAACGATGCTTCTCCCCCTCGCCGCTCAGCCTCCCAATTACGCTTGAGGAACGGGCCAAAGACGTTGTGCCGCCGGCGCCCCCGCCGGTGCAAACCCCGCGAAAACACCTCAGGCACCGGATTCCCGACACCCAGCCAGGAACGACGGGACCACACTTCTGCCAGAAGAGGGCCGTGAAGGCAATGATCGCCAGCGCCCAGCCGTCATAGCGCGTGAGCACGGTCAGTCCGGCGAAAACCGCCGTCGCGCAGGACTTCCCGCTGGTCGCGGCCCAGAGAGCGCCGAAGGCCAGCCCCACGAATAACATGGTCTCCATGCCCGATATCTGGACAATCACCCATTGAGGGAGTGTCGCCAGCACGAGAATCCAGGCCACACCGACGAAAGCGCCCGTTCCCTCTTCCTCTCGTTTCCCGCCCTGCCTGAACAGGAGCAGGCCGAAGAGATAGACCGCAAAGGAGCCGAGAATGGTCAGGCCGGACGCGATATCGGTCGGGGAGCGTCCCAGCCAGGCGCCCAGGCCGCAGAGGAGCGTGAACAGCGGGGTGCTGGTGCCCTGAAGCGCGGGATCTTCGACGTTGAAGCGGAAGCCGTCCCCATGACCGAGGTTCGAAGCGTAGCGAAAGGTGATGAAGGCGTCATCGACGGGCGCCCATCCGAAGAGCCCCCAAGGAGCAAGGGCCACGATGAGGCAGAGGGGAATGAGGACGACCAGGAACGGGGTCCGCACGATCAGGTCCGTGTTCTCACGCGACGTTGTTCGCGCTGCCAACGGGCGAGGAGGTGCCCGAGATCGCTCTCGTCGCGCGGTCTCACCGTTTCGAACTCGAGACCGATGCGCAGGTCGTCGGACGGAGAGGGAGCAGGTGCGACGTGGCGGATTCGGCCGAATAAATGGAGGCGATGTCCCTCGTCCGACTGCAAAACGAGCTGGACGGGATGATCGACCTCGGGCAGGCTGACCAGTTCACAGTCCTGGATCAGGACTCCGCCGAGGCTGACGTTCACCGTCTCGACCGGGATAAGTTCGTCATCAGGATGAAAACGCACGAGGGTCTTTACGGCGTCCGCGCTCGGCGGCGCGACCCGGTAGTGGGCCCTGCGCTGGATTTCCTGGATGAAAGGGGGGATCTCGAGGCTGTGGTAGCGAATCCCGCGAGTCCCCCGTTTACTGGTCGTGCGGAAGCAATAGCCCAGGTAGTTGATTGCGAGAGAGATCTGGAGGGGGGCGCCAGGCTCCATAGACGCGTCGAGTTCCGGAATTCCGAAGACGTAGACGTCGACCCGCTTTCCATCCGGGTAGACCTCGTTGACCCGCGTGATTCCCGGGGGCGGATTCTCGTTCACCACGATTTGGAGGTCGATCAGCTCGGCCGCGGCCCGCTTCAGGACATCAATGATGCGCGAGCCTCTCAGGATGTTGCGGTCAGATTCCATCGTGCCGTCCCCTTCTTGGCTTCAGCAAGCGCTATTCGGGCTGGAGAAAGTCAGGAGCCGTGCGGGACACCGGGAAAACGCGGCCCAGGTGCTCCCAGGCCCGCCGGGTCGCCACACGCCCCTGGGGGGTGCGGTTGAGAAACCCGATCTGGATCAGGAATGGTTCGAAAACCTCTTCGACGGTCTCGGGGTCTTCGTTGATCGCGACGGACATAGACTTGAGCCCCACGGGTCCACCGTCGAAGTTGTCGATGATAATGGCCAGCAGGTGCCGGTCGACCTCGTCGAGGCCGAGATCGTCGACCTGGAGCATCTCCATGGCCTGCCCGGCGACAGGGCCAGTGATCGCGCCATCGGCCCGGACCTGGGCATAGTCGCGGGCGCGGGCGAGAAGGCGGTTGCCGATGCGCGGGGTCTTGCGCGAACGCCGCGCCAACGCCGTCGCTCCCTCGCTATCCAGTTCGACCTTGAGGATCTCCGCCGACCGCTTCAGGATTTTGGTCATTTCCTCTTCGGTATAGAACGCCAGACGGTGCGTTATGGGAAAGCGATCGCGCAGGGGCGAGGTGAGCATGCCGGTGCGGGTCGTGGCGCCGACGAGGGTGAAGGGCGGTAAGGGGATCTGAATGGAGCGCCCGTGAGGGCCCTGATCCACGATGATATCGATGAGATAGTCTTCCATGGCCGGATAAAGACATTCCTCGACGATGCGGTTCATGCGGTGGATCTCGTCGATGAAAAGGACATCGCCCTTTTCCAGATTGGTCAGAATCCCCGCCAGGTCGCCCCGGCGCTCGAGCACGGGCCCGCTGGTGGTGTGGATGTTCACGCCCATCTCATGGGCGACGATATGAGCGAGGGTAGTCTTGCCCAGTCCGGGCGGGCCGTAGAGGAGAACGTGATCAAGAGCTTCGCCGCGCTGGCGGGCCGCTTCGACCGACAGCATGAGCTGTTCGACCAGGCGTCCCTGTCCCGTGAATTCGTGGATCTGGTTGGGCCGGAGCGTGCGGTCGTACATCTGGTCTTCCCCGCGCGGAACCGCCTCGACCAGCCGTTCGCGCGGGTCGAGACTGGAATCGCGGGGAGGTGTGTTTTCTTCAAAAGACGGCATGGGTCAAATGAGCGCTTGGAGTTTAGAGTTCAGAGTTTGCAGTTGAGTCGCAAAATTCGAAGTCCAGAGTTGGAAGTCGGGTGGCCCTCTGCGCCTCCTGGCTGCTGGCTGCTTCTGCCATTCTGCGTTTTTCATCCTGCCTTGGCGCGGCTCCCACGCCTGTTTCGTACCATACCTTTCTGACACGCCTGGCTCAACGCCATTCTTTCCTGAGCTCCTCTTGGCTTGACAGGGCAGGCGCTACTTCATAGAGTGACTTCGGAAGCGATTCGATTGCGGCGTTGCTCGAAAAGGAGGAATCTCATGCCTTGCTGTCTGGCGGCGATCATCGGACTTCTAGTCCCCCGGGTGCTGATCCTGGTCCTGTGGCTGTTTACGACTTGGTTTCAGGGCGTTTTCAGCATAGCCATTCTGCCGGTTCTGGGATTCATCTTCCTTCCCTCGACCCTGCTGTGGTACTCAGCGGTGGCAAACTGGTATGGCGGGCACTGGGGCGGCCTGCAAATCATCGGCCTCATCGTCGCCGTCATCATCGACATCTCCCCCGGCGGCAAGGTCCGCGCCCGCGTCGCCCGCCGCCACGAAGTGCGGGATGTGGACTATGAGTGAGGGTCGTGAGGAAATGTGGCTCTACCTTGATTGGGTGACGGAGGAGGCATCATGAGATTTCCCGGCATAGACAAAGGTGGACGTGGGCTGGTTCTGGGAATGGCCGGTTTTTTCCTGGCGGCGATGCTGGCGCAGATCATCGGCTGCGGGTGAGGCCTTTCGGCCGCGCACCTGCTGGCGGGGCTGGTCGGCTTCGCGGGCGGTGCGTTTCTAGGGCTCCGGGTGAGCCTGCCTCTCACCACTTTGATAACAACGATTCTGTGGTCCGGGTTTTCCGCCTTGTTTCTGCTGAGGGCGGGATGGACCACGAGGACCGCTTTCATCTGCGCATCAACGTTCTTTGCCTTGGCGGCCATCGAGGCTGGTTTTTCGATAAAGAGGCCCCGCCGCTCGCCCCGGCCTTTGTCTGTTCTTGTGACGGCGGCAGCGGTCTTCTTTACGATGGGTTTCGGTTTTTTAACCGGTATTTCGGGACATTTTTCCTGGGGAGACGCGGTCGCCGCGGCGATTTTCTTGACGCCGCCATGGCTCTTGGTCTATCTGTGCCGCCGCCGGAGAATGGTCTTTGCCGAGGCGAGCGAGAGCCAGGTGAAGACTGTGGCTGAAACTCCACCCTCAAGTTCCGAGGATCAATAAACACATTCCTTCACCGCGTCGCTGAAAGCCTGAAGGTTGGCGGGGTCGCCTTTGAAGAAGTGGTCTGAGGGACAGACAATGTAGCCCGCGTGGTCTCTCGTGGCCTCGAAACAATCATGGACGAGCCGCCGCGCCATTTCGGGCGTGCCTTTCTCAAAGCCACGTTGCTGGTCGAAGCCCCCGATGAAGAAAAGGCGGTCGCCCACGCGCCGGGAGGCTTCGCGCAGGTCGCAGTCGCCGCCCATCTCCGGCGGTGTCATGGTCTCCAGCCCGTCCGCCCCATTGCGGGCCACCAGATCGAGCATGTGCATGACGCCGCCGCACAGGTGATAGACGATCTTCACGCCCGCCTCGTGCAACGCCTCGTGTTGCTGGCGGTCGTAGGGTAGGCAGAACTCCTCGAATAGCGTCGGGCTGATAACCGTGTTCGATCCCGCGCCGCCCCCCGTCTCGACCATGTCGGAGGGGATGCCCTCCCACATGGCCGTGACGCGGAGGGTCTTGCGCAGGATGGCGTCGAGGGCATGGTGGAGAAACTCCGGGTCGCTGCAAGCCATGAGAATGGACTCCTCAGTGCCGGCGAGGGTGCAGAAGGCCTGCCAGGGGCTACCCTGTCCGGGATAGAAGGGATGGCTGCGAATGATGCCCCGGTCGCCGAGGCGATCTCTTGTTTTCTGGATTTCCGTGAAATCGATATCGGTTGGAACAGGATAGAAGGCATTCCAGATATCGAAATCGGAGGGGGATTTGATGAGGTGCTCGGTATTCCAGCCGGTGATCTCATTCCAGGCGCCCGCGTGATGGAGCGTCCCCTTCGGGGTGGTGATTGTTTCTTCCCAGCAATGATTGCCCTGGGTGTCGGTGCCGAGGTCGCGGCGATCCACCTGCCAATTGACCAAGTCCTTTTCGTTGTAGCGATAGGTCGGACTGACGTACATAGCGAAGTCCATGTCGAACTTCTCATAGGCCTGCCACCAGTCCATACCGCCGAGATAGTGGTTGAGGTAGTAGGCCATCCACCCGTGGACCTGGCAGGGCAGCCGGTCGGGGCGTTTGTTCTCCAAAGCGGTGAGAAGGCGTTCACGGGATGTCATGGGCATGGGAGTATCCTCCAGAGAATTGCGGAATGGCGAATGAGAGGCGCTCTATTCTCCCGGAGCCTTCACCGTAATCCGGGGCGGGGGCTCCCCCTCCGCCGTGATGATGGAGAGTTCAACTTCCAGGTCCTCGCCCATGGGGCAGGGGTAGAAAGTGAACTCCCAGGGGAAGCGTTTCCGCGTCAGGGGCGCGAGATAGCTGCCCTTCAGATCTGCCTGAACCGTGGGGCCTTCGGTCGGACCATCGAGAAAGACGACGTAGAGCGCGTCCTTGCCGAAGGGGGTGCGGAAGCGGAAAGTGTGCAATTCGCCCCAGCCTTCGACGTCCCGGACGGTGTGGCCATTTCTCAAGGGTGGCACGGGGGCCATCGCCTCTTGTCGTTCGGCGGGCAGCGACAGGACGACCTCGCCCAAGGCCGGAACGCGAACGCTGGCGCTCTTCCAGTCACCCTCGCCCGCAAAGACCGGTGGGACCGTCACCTCCTCTTCCCCGACGTACATCCGGCCCGGCCCTTCCGCGAGTCTGGCGGCCCGGGCGTTGATGCTCACGGGAAAATCCGCGTCCTCCTTTTTCTGGCTCATGAGGATCACGAAGAACCGGTCGTCGCTGCGGGCGGCGAGCCAGTCGGCCGAGATGGCGCTTTCGGGATCGCCGCCGATCTTGACGAGCCCGCGCCTCAGCCAGGGCACGGCTCCCGTCTCGCCGTAGATCTCGCCGGGTTGCAGGCCGAAGGCGCGGTTGACAAAATAGGCATATCCGTTTTGCCACGAGTGGGGAAACTTGATCTGGCCGCCAGAACGGCTCATGGCCTGGGTGAAGAGATAGTCGAGGGTAATCCCGAGGTGAACCGGGATATGATGGAAGTAACTCCGGGTCAGGTCGGGTCCGGCATAGGGGTAGCGGCTGTCGAAAACCTTGGTCGTATAACCCGAGTGGCCGTAGCCGGCGAAGTTGGCGAAACGTCCGATGATGGCGTTGCGGGCGTAGGTCCTGAAGATGTCGCGGTCCGTGACGTCGTAGGCGCGCAGGAGATTGGGTGCCCACGGCGGCATCTGGATGTTCCACATGTAGCTGTTCATGTGGTGGACGTAGGTGGAGGGTTGCTCGATGCCCAGTCCCACCTGGGCCACCTGCCAGGCCGGAACAACCTCCTCCTCGATGCCGTCTCCGGGATTGCGGGGATAGCCCAGGCGAAATCTCTCGTTGCCTTTCATAAGGATCGTCGTGGCGCCCAAGAACTTGCCGCCGGGATGGACCGTAATGTTCCGGTCGGGGATGGGCGGCGTGGACCAGAGCCCGGCCACGGAAAGGAACGCTCCCTCCCGGGCCGCATCGCGGTATTTCTGCTCGCCGGTCAGCTCATAGAGGTCCACGAGGTCCCACCAGAAGGGATAGAAGTGGATGTTGTAGAAGGAGGTGAAGGAAACGACCGTCTCCTGTCGCGATTCGAACTGGCTTTCGATGAACTCGTCCGCCGCTTTCTTCGCCGCCGCGAGTTTTTCGGGCGTCGGGTCGAGGCGATAGGCGGCCAGCCGTTCCGAGAAGAGGGGCGAGGACTTGTGCAGGTCCTCCTTGATGTAGCGACCGCCGGGGGCGAGGAGATCGACGAGCCACGGATTGAGGCCGCCCATCATGTTCTGCACGCCCTCCCAGATGGAAAGGCCAAACGTGGACTGGCCGATGGTCAGCGACTCGGTGGGATACAGGGGGAGGACTTCCTGCCCCTGTTCATGGGAATGAACCGCGACGGGCAGTCCCGAATGGGGCATGGGACGGGTGAGGATGAACTCGATGGAGGGCAGGGCGCGCTGCTGGAAAAAATACTCGTCTCGTCCCAGCATAGCGGCCGACAGCAGGGCGAGGGGGGCGGCTTGGGTAACGGTGCGGCGCATCTCGATGTTCCAGAAGCCCTTGAGCTCCTCGTTCCAACCGGAGACCTCGGGATTTCGGATGAGGTCGATGGTGTTCAGAGCGACGTCGGTCAGGGAGGCGGGCGAGTCGCTGACGATGGGACTGCGGTAGTCCTTTACGCCCATCACCCGGTCGGAAAAGTACTCCAGGGCCTGCTCCCAGTCGCCGGGATGGATCAGGAGCCGCCACGCCACGGATCTTTTCTCGCCCGCCTTCCACTCGGAATCGCGCAGGCCGAGGATCGGGCTGAAAACGGTGGGCTGGACGCGGTTTTTCTCATTGGTGAGGGAGAAACCGTACAGGGCGTTGCGTCCGTCGAACCAGCGGAAGTCGATCTTTTCCGGCTCGGCGCAGGCCGCCACGCTCACGCTGCCCTCGTCGAGGGGGATCTGGACCAGGGAGAAGGGGTGGGGCGTGATGGAACTCATGACCAGGACGGTGCGGTCGGGTACCCGCTGGAACTGATAGAGAGGCGGGAGCTGGACGTTCTGGATGGCCGCCTTCCCCCACTCGTCCTGAGCCGAGAATCCGACGGAATAGAAACCGTCACGCGGGACGTCCAGGGCGAGAAAGGCGCGCAGGTCGCGGGCCCCGGTCGTCGGGGGCAAGGTCCAACGCGCGGCGGCCTTCATGTCGCCTCCATCGTAATCGATCTCGACCTCGTTGTCCGAGACCTGTCGGCAGGTGCGGGGCACGAGAAGCGTCGCTTCTCCCGCGGCGAAAGGGTCGAAGAGATTGGAAGGACGGACCTTGTACGCAATGTCGCGCACGGTCACCTCGATCCATTCGTCCCGCGCCCAGTTGGGATAGTAGCGGAAGAAGACCTCGGGTTTCGGGGCATAGAGAAGAAAGAGTTTCTCCAGACGGGAGTCGCCGGGGAGTTCCTTCCAGCCCTGGGGGGTGTTCACGCGGGTCTGGCGGATGATGAGGGGTTTGCCGGTCTCGTCGGTCTTCTCAACGT
>JABMPG010000267.1 GCA_013203855.1 bacterium | reverse complement strand
GGGTAAACCCTCCGCCCATCTTGATGCTCCGACCTTTCTTCTTCTTTACTGAAATCTGCATGTCAGAATCCTCCTTATCGGATATTTCAGGAACCACCCCAAGAGGCCGGGCTCGCCCGCACCCAAGGCTGGCACCCCAGCCAAAGAAGCCTGATTCTGAAATAACTTCTCCTCCACGTCAACCAAATAAGCACGCCGTTGAAAAAAGAATGCCCCCGAGGGCGAACCCATGTCGTCGGTTGAGGGGTGCGCCTGAATCTCGCAACACCAAGCCCCCAAAAAAACGAGCCCCCGTGGGAAGCTCACTTCAAAGAAGCACTGGATTGGACAATCCTACTCAGACCGCCAGATCTCTCCGATATTGTTTGTTCCATTGGTGGGGTCGTAGAGCGGAACCGTGCCGTCCACGTAGGCCCTGGCATCCGCCTCGTCCCCCCAAACCCAAAAAGATATAGGAAAAGCGAAAAAGTTGCGCCGTGTGGTTAAAGGCTTGCGAAATATCTTCGATTTCTCTGGCGTTGAAGACCGGGTTGCTGGTAATATTTGTTCACCATGATCAGTGGGAATTCTTCAGCGCAGAGGAGCGGACTTTGCTGGCGGAAGGCGTGTTGCGCTTTCTGTCGCCCGGTGGTGGCGGTGGTTTTTGTCACGCTTGTTGCGACGGGGTGCAGTTGGAGCACTGTGGGGAGGTCGGTGGTCACTCCTCTTACGGTTGTCCGTGACGTGGTCGATGCGCCAGTCGTGGGCATTACGAACGTTTTCGAGTTTTTCGCCGATAATTCCCGCCCGGCCAAACGGCCTCATGCCGGGGTGGGTTGGAGTTGGAAGGGCGGTGTGAATTTCGGGATCGGTTATGACCTCAGTTTTTTCCTTTTCAAAGGTCTCTCTTACACGTTAGGCGTTGTTGATTACCTGCCTTGCCGTTCGGTCTGGCCCAACTATCCGCGTGGCGTGAGTCCCTGGCGCGCCGAAGGACAGAGCTGGGGCTCGCTGTTCTTCCCCAACACGCGGGTTCTGTGGGGAGACACGCGGCCTCTTTACCACCCGTCTCGCCTTGACCCGTCTTCAACGACCCGCGCAGTTCCTGCTGCGGTCGAATAGGGGCGGGATCTGGGCCGTTGCGGCTGGCTTCCCGCAATTCCAAAGATTCTGTTCCTCGCGTTCTCCAAACCTTTCTGGATCAGAGATTTGGCGGCTTTGGGCTTGGCGGGCAAATTCGCATTCGAAAAAAGGCCTGATTGCTTCAGTCTGTTTGATATGGGGACGTGTATCAGGCTCGAAAGGAGACGCTCCATGTCCGGCCGTTCCCAACTTCCCCGCCGTCTTTCTCTCCGCCCTCATGCTGGCTGCCACGCGCCCGAAAAGGCCAACGCGAGGCTGCCGGGTGAACAAAACACCCCCCAACCGCTCTGAAAAGGCAATGCCAATACCCCTTCCCGCCTCCATCCCGTCGCGAGAAATCCAGAGTTGTGGAATCGCGTGCCCGCTTTCGGTCTTGTTGACATGCTGGTGGAAGGCTGGTACAATTCGTCAAGGCTGGATAGGAGCATGGGGTGGTCCAGCCTGGTGTTTCCGGCAGTTCTGTTCAGTATTCCGGATCGACTGACTTCACTCTCCGGTCGGTCGACCCACCAGTTCAGACAAGAGGACTTAGCCTTATGGCTGTTGATAAGAAAAAGACTCCTGTGCCTACTACGCCCAAGCCGGAGCAGGCTCGACCGGCCGAGGTCAAGGGCGGCAACGGTCGCGGGCGTAAGGGCGGGTTCGATCCGAGCAAGTTTTCGGTCGCTTCCGTGGCGGGCGGGGAGAACCGTTATCTGGACCCGACGTCGGCGGCGGCCAAGCCCCGGACTCCTGTCGCGCTGAGCGCGGTTCTGGAAGAGGCGGGCCTAGTCAACAAGGAGATGATCAACGAGTTGCTCAGTGGGGGCAACGAGTCGGCCCAGAGTCTCAAGCGCAGTCTGATCCAGCAGGGGCTGGTCAACGAGGAAGATATTCTTGCCGCTGTCGCCGAACAGGCTGGAATGGAGAAGATCAGCCTTCGCGATGTTACGGTCACTAAGGATCTCCTCGACGTTATTCCTCCCGCGATCGCCAAGAAGTACCACATTTTTCCCGTGTCGGTCAGCGATGATGAAGTGGTGATCGCCTTGAGCGATCCGACCAACATCGATGCCGCCGATGACCTTCGACTGTTCCTCAACAAGCATATCACCTGTGTGGTGGCGTCGGAAAACGAAGTCGAGCGCTATATCGTCAAGTACTATGAGGGCGATCAGATCGGGCAGATTTACAAGGAATTCACTGCGGACAGTTCCGATCCCTTCAGTCGTAGTCTCGAAGAGTATGAGACGATCGCTTTGGAGGATGAGGACCGCTCTCAGCACCCGGCGGTCCGTTTTGTGGACTTGGTTTTCAAGCAGGCGGTTCATGAGGGCGCTTCGGATATTCATGTGGAGCCGACCCGCACGGGTCTGCGCATCCGGTTTCGGGTGGACGGTGTTCTCCAGGATCTGCCCTCGCCTCCGGCGGTGTGGAAGAACATGATCATTTCCCGGCTCAAGGTTATGTCGAGCATGGATCTGGCCGAAAAGCGGGTTCCTCAGGACGGTCGTATCAAACTGACCCTGCCGGAGAAGTCCTTGGACTTGCGTGTGTCGTCTCTGCCGTCGATTTTCGGGGAGACCATCGTCATGCGTATTCTCGACCAGGCGGACGTTCTGATGGGTCTTGAGGACGTGGGTTTTCTGCCGGACTCGATCCAGCTTTTTGAGAAGCTGATCCGGACGCCAAATGGGATCATTCTGATGACGGGTCCGACCGGCTCGGGGAAGACGACCACGCTGAACTCGGCCCTGAGCACGCTGAATAAGCCGGAGACGAAGATCATCACCGTGGAGGATCCGGTGGAGTACCAGATTCAGGGCATCAACCAGATCCAGGTCAACACGGAGGCCGAGCTGACCTTTGGGATTGCCTTGCGGTCGATGCTGCGTATGTCGCCCGACGTGATTATGGTCGGTGAGATCCGAGATGTTGAAACGGCCGAGATCGCAATCCGGGCGGCCCTGACCGGCCACCTTGTTTTCTCCACTCTGCATACCAACGATGCGCCGAGTTCCACCATTCGTCTTATCGACATGGGGGTGAAGCCTTTCCTGGTGGCTTCGAGTATTCAGGCGGTTATCGCGCAGCGCCTTATCCGGCGTATTTGCGGCAACTGTAAACACGAGATTACTCCCAAGCCTGAGGCCTTGCGCGAAATGGGCGTCGATCCCGAGATCTATGCCGGCCGCCAATTCTTTCAGGGAGTGGGCTGCGACCGGTGCAACAATACGGGCTATCGCGGACGAACGGCCATTCATGAGATTTTTGTGATGACCCCGGAACTGCGGAAAATGGTGATCCGGGCGGAATCGAACCTCAAGATCAAGAGAGCCGCCATCCAGTCCGGCATGCGGACTTTGCGCCAGGACGGGCTGGAGAAATGTGCCCTGGGCCAGACGACCCTCGAGGAAGTGATGCGTATCACTCAGATGGACTGACGACGAGGGCGTTCCGCGGGGCGTCCAGTTTTGGAGAGAGGGAAGAAGTTCCATGCTTGAAATGAACCAAATGCTTAAGATCGTGGTCGAGCGCGATGCTTCCGACCTCCATCTTTCGGTCGGAAAGGCCGCCGTCATGCGTAACGGCGGCGTGCTCGAGGTGATCGATCCCGATATTCTGACGCCGGATGACACGGAGCGTTTGATGCGGGAAATCACGCCGCCCCGGTATCAGCAGATTCTTCAGGAGATGGGCAGCGCCGACTTTGCCTATGCCTACAGCGACCTGGCCCGGTTCCGTTGCGCCATTTTGCGAGCCCGTGGGAATATCTGTATCGTCATGCGTCTGATTCCGCACCGGATTCTGACCTTCGATCAGCTTGGGTTGCCCTTCGAGTCCATCGCCGATGTCTTGCAGGCCCACCGTGGTCTTTGCATTGTCACCGGTCCTACCGGTTCTGGAAAAACCACTACTTTGGCCACTATGCTCGACTGGATCAACACGAACCGTTCGGTGCATATTATTACCGTCGAGGATCCGATCGAATACACGCATCCTCACAAGAAGGCGATCGTGACGCACCGCGAGTTGCATGTGGATACGCCTTCCTTTGCCTTTGCCCTGCGCGGCGCGCTCCGGCAGGACCCGGACGTGATTCTGGTGGGTGAAATGCGAGATCTGGAGACGATGGAAGCCGCCCTGATGGCCGCTGAAACGGGCCACTTGGTTTTCGGGACACTGCATACCATCGGCGCGGCTGACACGGTGAACCGTATCATCGACCAGTTTCCGGTGACTCAGCAGGAACAGATCCGCGCCGTGCTTTCGGTGGCCCTGATGATGATCATTTCCCAGACGTTGCTTCCCCGGGCGGATGGCAAGGGGCGCTGCGCGGCCTACGAG
>JABMPG010000266.1 GCA_013203855.1 bacterium | reverse complement strand
GGATCGAGACTACTTTCGAGGTTGCAGAAATGAATGTGTGACGAGACGACATGCTGTGTTCCTCCTCAGAATGTCAAAGTGGGCGGACGAAGCTTCCCGATCAGACCATATCTTAGTTCGCCCGGAGGCTCAACTCCACTTTCCGGGCATTTGCTCCGTCGGTTGCCTGAATGGAAACGGCGAGATCCAGGTTCCGATCCATTTCCACGGCATAGACGATGCATTCGTAAGGGGCGCGGCTATCGGATCGTTTTGCATCGGGGAGATCTTTGATTGTCAGGACGACGCGGCCTTCTTGCCCGTGTTGTCCGTCGAAGGAAGCGTAAAGGGGGGCATGGCCGAAGGGGGTGCGGATGCGATAGGCTTGCTGGTTGTCCCTTTGCAGGGATTGTCGGCAGCCCCGTGCGTGGGAAATGTCAGTAACAGGACAGAGGGGGAATCGCAATTTGTCCCTGCAGGGCGACTTTTCGCTCAACTTCTCTCTTGGCATCGCCGATAATGCGAAATAGAGGGACCGGATTCGGGCATGGATGCCCGGACCTTTTCAGGCTTCTTCAAGGAGGAGATTCCGATGGCCCTTTCCCACGTTCAGTTTAACACCATGCGCTCTCGGCCGGTTCAGGAAAAGAATCCGGTCGAAAGGGGCCGGGACATGCCGCCTGACCCCGAGTCAAGCCCCGTGGATCGCCTCATCGAGACGGTCCAACTTGGCAAGCAGATCGAGAAGACCGACGTGCGCGCCATCCTCACCGAGCGGCTTTTAACCCGCGTCGAGACTGAAACCTCTCCCGCTGCCCAGAAACTTTTCCAAGCCGCTGGAAAGGCCGATTTCGAGGCCAGCGCCGCCGCGTCGGCTGCCGATATCTCGCCCGAGGCCACCGCCGGACGGATTGTCGACGGTATCACAGGTTATATCTTCGGCGCCTGGAAACTGCGCAACCCCGAAATGTCCGAGACCGATTTCACCAAGTTCCGCGATCTCGTGATGCAGGGCTTCGAAAAGGGCCTTCAGGACGCCAAAGACATCCTTACCGGCCTGCAGGTCCTCGACCCCGAGCTCCAGGAATCCATCGGCCGCACCGAAGAACTGGTCCGGTCTCAACTTCAGTCTTTCTTCGATGAGACTCTCTCCGCCATTCGAGAAGCCGCTGGCTCGGCGGATGAAATAGCGGGTCGGCGATAGCCCCTCCCCAGCCCTTCGAAGCATGGCCCCCCCCGGCGGGATATTCTCCTGCCGGTTTTTGTTTTACCGAAACCCTCTGATTCTCACTCTTTGACCAGTTCGATCAAGACGATCTCGGGCCGTGACCCGGGCATCAAGCAAGTGGAAATGTGCCACCCCGCTACTTGCTTTTCCCCATCTGTCCTGATAAGAACAGGTTATGGACACAACTTCCCCTGCCTCAAAGATCTCCCTGCCTGGCGCCGACCCTGATTTCTGGCGCCAGATGTTGGTTAAACGCGACGCTAACCCCGTGCCTCCGTGGACCGGGCAGGAACGGGGCGTTTTGGCGAATTTCAACCGTCGAATGGGTGTGCCCCAGGCCGTTCTCGACAACATCGAACGGCTTGGTGACCCGAAGACTTTAGTCGTGATCGCGGGCCAGCAGGCGGGGCTTTTCCTTGCCCCGTTCTATACGCTCTACAAGGCCATTGCCGCCGTGAAATGGGCCGAGCGCCTAGCGGAGATACTAGGCCGTCCCGTCGTGCCGGCTTTCTGGATCGCGTCGGAGGACCATGACTATGAGGAAGTCCGGCGGGTGCATTATCTCGACGCAAACGGCCGCGATGTGGAGTGGAAATGTCCCCTTGAGCCGGCGCCGGGCACGTCGATTTTCGACATTCCAGCCGATGCGCAGGCCCTTGGCGATTTTCTGAATTCGGTCGAGGCCGACACGCGCCCCACCGAATTCAAGGCGGAGATTCTCGGCCGCTGGCGGCGCTTCATTGACGAATCGGAGAGCCTCGAGGACTTCTTCTCGCGCGGCATGGCCGATCTCCTCGGCGCGACTGGCCTGATCCTGCTCCCGTCCGGCTTGCCGGCGGTGCGGCGTCGGGCGACCCCGATTGTCCGTCGCGAGATCGAGCGGCCTCTGGAATCGACGGCTCTTCTTCTGGAAAGGGCGAAGGCCATGGAGGAGGCGGGCGAGGAGCCACCCGTGCACCGGCGGGAGGGCGACGTCAATTTCTTCCTTTATCGGGAAGGACTTCGCTGCAAGGTGACGTATGGGAAGGGGTGTTTTCAGGTGGTTCATCCCTCCGGGGATCGCGAGGTCGGTTCTCTGTCGGCGGAGGACTTGCTGAAGGAACTCGACGCGGCCCCGGAATATTTCAGCCCGAACGTGGCGTTGCGTCCCGTGATTCAGGACTCGGTTCTGCCGGTTCTCGCCATGATCGGCGGACCCGGCGAGCGGAAGTATCTGGCGATGGTTCAGGAAGCCGGACTCTACGATCTCTTTCAGGTGGCGGCGTCTCACGTGCTTGCCCGGCCCCGCGCCGTTTTGATCGAGCCGAGGGTCGAACGGCTTCTGGAGAAGTATGGGATGGACGAGAAGTGGATCAGCCGCGAGGAATGGAGCCGTATCGAAGAAGTGGTCATTCGCGCCGCCGACGAGGCCCGGGCTATCGAATCTCTGGAGAATCTCAAGAAGGGGCAGGTCGAAGCCTTCGAACGATTTGCGTCCGGCATGGGCGACCTGGGAAAAGCTCCCGCCGTGGTCAGCGCCATCCGCAAGACTTCGGACCATATCCAGCAGGCCCTCGGCAAGATGGAGCAGCTAATCCGGGACGAACTGAAGCGCGAGCAGGAGACGGCGGGCGGGCAGTTGCATCGGCTATTCGACGCCTTGCGTCCTGGAGGCGCGCCTCAGGAAAGGGTCCTGTCGCCCATCGCGCCCTTTCAACTCAATTACGGCGATGCCTTCGCGCCCTGGCTGGTCGAAGGGCTCGATCTGGACGCCCCCGCCCTGCAGGTCCTGCGCCTGAGCGATATGCACGATGGGGGAGAGGCGCGATGACGGATTTCGGCCCCATTCTCACCAGAATCGTGAAGGCCAAGCGCGAGGAAGTGGCCGCGCTCAGGTCGCGGAGTTCTCTCGACGAGATGAAGGCCCGCGCCGCTGATGCCCCACCTCCGCGCGACTTCCTCGCCGCCGTCACTCGCCCCGGCCGGGTCAACCTGATCGCCGAGGTGAAGAAGGCCTCGCCCTCGAAAGGCCTGATCCGCCCCGACTTCGATCCGGTGGCGATTGCCCGGTCCTATGTCGAAGGTGGCGCGTCGGCCATCTCGGTTCTCACCGATGAGAAATTCTTCCAGGGGTCGCTCGACATTTTCCGGTCGGTCCGGGCGGCCGTGGATCTTCCCCTCCTGCGCAAGGAGTTCATGGTTGACCCGATCCAGTTCTACGAGGCCCGCACGGTCGGGGCCGATGCGGTTCTCCTTATCACCTCGATTCTGACGTCCGGCCAGCTCGCCGATTTTCACGATCTGGCCGTGGCGCTGGGTATGACTCCGCTTCTGGAGACCCATTCGGAAGCGGATATTCGCCGGGCCATGGCCGAGACGTGGCCGGTGCTTCTCGGCGTGAACAACCGCGACCTGGGCGACGCGAAGTTTCAGACCGATCTCGGCCACACCGGGCGTATGATCCCTCTGATTCGCCAACTGACCAAGGATCGGGCCGATTCCGGGTCGAAATACGAGGGCCCGCCTGTCGTCTCCGAGAGCGGCATCTATACGGCGAACGACGTGGCGAGACTCGCCGAAATGGGCATTTCCGCCGTTCTTGTAGGCGAGTCGCTCATGCGGCAGGACAACCCCGGGCAGGCCGCGCGGGATTTGATGGTCCGGTCGGCATCGGTGCGTCTCTGACAAATCGGACGGCAGGCAACCCCATTGATCGTATTTGCTCCTATCGGTGTGGACAGACGCTTTCTCAGGCCCACGGGCGTGACTTGGGCGCTCTTGGGCCTGAATCTGGCCGGTCATGTCACGGTAGCGATAGCGGGCAGAGAGACGGCGGCCTCTCTGGCTTTTGTCCCGGCCCTGGCTTCTCAGGAGCCGTGGAGGCTGCTCACCTCGCTCTTCGTTCACGTGGGTCTCGCCGGTTTTATCGTGAACAGTCTTCTGCTCTATCTGGCAGGGCGGGCGCTGGAAGACCGGATAGGGCACTGGCGGATGCTGGGGCTCTATCTCGCCGGGGGAGTGGCCTCGAATCTGTTTCGGCTCTCGGCTCCCCTCATGGCCCAGGCTCCCTTTTTCGGCGCTTCGGGATGCCTTTCGGCCCTGGCCGGGGCATTCTGTGTTCTCATGCCCTGGGCGGATTTTCGGATCGCTTACATCGTATTCTTCATCCGGTGTATTCGCGCGGGGGTGGCGAACACGCCCGCTGTTTTCTTGCTCGGGGCCTATGTGCTCGGGTTCTGGATACTCACTGCCCGGGTTCAACCCGCCGCATGGTTCCACCTCGGTGCCTTCGCCCTGGGCATCGCGGTGGGGGTAGCGTTCTATGGCGTTCGAGCGGTGTTTCAGACCGAGGACGAGCGATTCCGCATAGAAGTGATGAATCCCTGTTACACCCGCTTCACGCGCCTGAGAACTCCAGCGCGACGGGGCCAACCCGAGCCTTTAGAGCCGACTGGAACGCCCCCGAAGTGGATGGGAGACGCCGGGCTGGCCGCCCTTCTCCATGCCCTGTCGATCGAGAATGAAGGGATGGTCCGCCGGGAGCTACGCCGGCTGGAGGAGACCCGTCCCGACATGGAATGGCCGCCCCAGATCCGCAAGCGGGTAAATGAGTTTCTCCAGGCCGAACCGGGATTTGTGGACCCGGACGCCGGCCTTACGCCGAGAGCGAAGCCGCAATACGAACTGCGCCCCCTCGGCATGGACTGGCAGGAACAGAAGACAACCGGCACCCAGCGGGAGAGCGACAGGCAGCCCTGAGCTCTTCTGAAGCGAATCGGTTTCCCCGAGAGCAATCTGCAACCCCGCGCTCATTCCCCGCCGGTCGTGACCCGGGAAAAACAACTTGACAAGAGGCCGCTTTTCGCCGATATGTAGTCGTCTGTGTCCCGCCCGGATAGTGCCGGGGACGGGATCGTGTATGCAATCCGCGGGCACTCGCCCGGTTCAGCGAAAAGGAAAACGGGAAAATGCCAGTACCCAGGAGAAGACACAGCCCCTCCCTTCAGGGCAGGCAGCGCGCTCACAAGAAATTGGCCGAGAAGCGCTATTCCTATTGCCCGAAGTGCCAGGCAGTCAAGCTGCCTCACCGCATGTGCCCCACTTGCGGTTTTTACAAAGACCGCCAGTATTTGGTTCAGGTGGAGAAGTAGCGGCTCCACAGGTCGCCGAGTTCTAGAGGACCCGGCCCCGGATCCCGCCCTTAATCGATGCCAAAACAGATGCGAATCGCACTGGACGCCATGGGTGGCGATGAGAGCGCCACGCCCCTAGTTGAAGGGGCTGTGTGGGCTGTCAAGCGTTTTGACTGCGAGGTCATTCTGGTCGGGAAGAAGCACAGCATGCAACGGCTGCTGCGCTACTTCCGTTATAAGGGCGACGCTATCCGGATCGCGCCTTGCTCCCAGGTCGTCAGCATGAAGGACTCTCCGCGCGACTCTCTGCAGAAGCGGGATTCGTCTATCTCGGTGGCTGTGCGCATGGTTGCCCAGGGAGAAGCCGATGCCGTTGTCTCCGCGGGCAACACTGGCGCGACCCTCGCCCATTGCATGCGCGGCTGGGGCCGGCTCAAAGGGATCAAGCGTCCCGGGATCGCCCCGCTCATCCCGACCCAGTACAACCCGGTCCTGGTGATCGACGGCGGGGCCAATGTCGATTGCAAGCCCCTGCATCTCGTCGATTTCGCCATTATGGGAAGCATCTACTCGAACCAGGTCCTCGGTCTGGCCAATCCTCGCATCGGGATCCTCAGCAACGGCCAGGAGTCCAGCAAGGGCAATGCCTTGACGCTGGCGACTTATGAACTTCTGGAAAAGTCCCACCTGAATTTCGTGGGCAATGTCGAGGCCTCTCATCTCTTCAACGGCAAGGTCGAAGTGGTGGTCTGCGACGGTTTTGTCGGCAACGTTTTCCTGAAAACGACGGAGACGGTAGCGAAGATGATCATTCACGGCGTGAAGGGCGCGATGACTCAGAACGTGATCAGCATGGCCGGCGCCGTCATGATCAGCCCCGGTATGCGCAAGTTCCGCCGCAAGGTGGACCAGGCCGAATATGGCGGCGCCCCCTTGCTTGGTCTCGAACATACCTGTATCATTGCCCACGGCTCTTCCAGCCCGAAGGCCGTCATGAATGCCATCCGGGTAGCCAAGGAATCCGTGGAACAAAACATCAACAAGCGCATCTCCGAAGAGGTGCGCGCTATTTCGCAGGAATTGAAGGAAGACTAAGGAGGCGTGGGATCGTGCCATTTGGAATTCTCGGAATGGGCTCCGCTTGCCCCGAAAACGTGCTGACCAATCAGGACCTCGAGAAAATGGTCGATACGAGCGACGAGTGGATCCGCACGCGATCCGGCATCGCAGAGCGCCGTATCGCCGACCACAACACCGCCACCAGCGACATCGCTTCCCAGGCGGGACGCAAGGCCATCGAAGACGCAGGGCTGACCCCTGCCGATATCGACCTGATCATCGTGTGCACACTGACCCCCGATTACCAACTGCCCGCCACGGCTTGTCAGGTGATGGAGAATCTTGAGATTCCCAACTGCATGGCTTTTGACCTGAACGCGGCCTGCACGGGATGGCTTTACGGCATGATCTGCGCGAAGGGACTCTGGGTCACCGGCGGTTGCCGTCATGCTCTCGTTATCGGAGCGGATTGCCTCACGAAGATTACGAATTTCAAGGATCGCGCGACCTGCGTGCTCTTCGGAGACGGCGCCGGCGCGGCCGTTCTCGGCGAGGTCGAGGAAGGACGCGGGATTCTCAGCCACCATGTCTCGTGCGACGGCCGGATGTTCCGCCATATCATGGTTCCCGGCGGCGGATCGCGAAAGCCTTTTTCCCGAGAAGTCCTTGAGGCTGACGAACAGTTCATCCAGATGGACGGAAACGATGTGTTCAAATTCGCCGTCCGGATCATGCCGGAGACGCTTCGCCTGGTCCTGGACAAAGCGGGTCTGGCCGTTTCCGACCTGGACTGGGTGATCCCCCACCAGGCCAATCTTCGCATCATCGAGAACGGCATCAAGCGTCTGGACATTCCCGCCGAGCGCGTTATCATAAACCTCGAACGATTTGGCAACACCTCAGCCGCCTCCGTGGGGATTGCGCTGGACGAGGCCTACCGCGCGGGAAGAGTCAAACGGGGCCACACTTTGGGTCTTGTGGCCTTTGGGGGCGGCCTGACTTGGGGAGGGATGATCGTCCGTCTCTGAGCCGCGCCAACCGGTATCTTTTCACTTGACGGTTTCTGCTTGTTTGCCCCCTTTCAGGAGGAATCCCGCATGACCAACTCCCCCGTGTTTCTGTTTCCCGGACAGGGCTCCCAGTTCGTCGGCATGGGCAAGTCGCTGTACGATGCCGAGCCGAAAGCGCGGGTCCTTTTCGAAGAGGCGGACGCGGTTTTGGGACGCTATCTGTCGCGTATGTGCTTTGAAGGACCGGAAGAGGTTCTGAAGGAAACGGAGAACACTCAGCCGGCTCTCTATCTATGCAGCGCGGCGGCGGTGCAGATTCTGAAAGATCGCGGTGTCGGGCCAGCGGCTGTCGCGGGACATAGTCTGGGCGAGTATTCGGCGCTGTATGCCTCCGGCGTGGTGGATTTCGCCACCGGCCTACGACTGGTGATTGCTCGTGGTCGCGCCATGGCCGAAGCGGGACGGCAAGTGCCCGGAGCTATGGCTGCTGTCCTCGGACTGGATCTCGAACAGGTGGATTCCGTTTGCCTTCAGGTTTCGACCGATGTCAGCAAAGTGGTAGTCGCCAATGACAATTCCCCTGGGCAGACCGTTATCTCGGGACATCCCGACGCGGTGGAGCGGGCCTGTAAACTGGCCCTGCGCGATGGCGCAAAGCGGGCCTTGCCCCTGCCCGTGAGCGGCGCCTTTCACTCTCCGCTTGTCCAATCGGCCCAGGAGGTTATGCGGGCCGAGATCGGTCAGGTGCAACTCAGGACGCCTGCCTGCCAACTGATCCAGAACGTGACCGCCCGGAGCGAGGCCGTCCCCGAGTCGATTGCCGAGAATCTTGTGGCCCAGATTACGTCCCGGGTCCGCTGGGTGGAGATAGTCCGAACGATGGCGGCCCAGGGCGCGACGGTGGCGCTGGAGGTGGGGCCTGGCAAGGTTCTCGCCGGTCTGGTCAAGCGAATTGACAAAGATATCGTAGTGCATCCGGCCGGCACGGCTGAAGAGATTTCCCAACTGGCGGCAACGATTCAATAAAGGAGAAAGTGGCATGCTTCAAGGCAAGACAGCGATTGTGACCGGAGGAGGTCAGGGCATTGGAAAAGCCATCGCCCTCCTCTTCGCCCGGAATGGCGCACGAGTGGTCGTGAGCGACGTGGTTCGGGAAACCGCCGAAAAGGTGGCCGAGGAGATCCGGCAGAGCGGTGCCGAGTCTGTTGCGGTGGCCTGCGACGTGAGCAAGGCCGACCAGTGCGAGACCCTTATGAAAGCCGCGTGCGACCGGTTCGGCTCAATTGACATTCTGGTCAACAATGCCGGTGTCACGCGAGACAACCTTCTGATGCGGATGAAAGAAGAAGACTGGGATTTTGTCCTCTCCATCAACCTCAAGGGTGTCTTCAACTGCTGTAAGAGCGTGGCCCGGGGCATGATGAAGCAGCGGTCCGGTCGAATTATCAACATTTCGTCTGTCGTGGGCCTTATGGGCAACGCCGGCCAGGTGAACTACTCTGCCAGCAAGGCCGGCGTCATCGGCATCACCAAGACGCTGGCGAAGGAATTCGGCTCTCGGGGCATCAACGTCAACGCTATTGCCCCTGGTTTCATCCAGACCGCGATGACGGACAAGCTGTCGGAGGAATCTCGCCAGCAGTTGGTTCAGTTCATCCCTTTCCAGATGTTGGGATCGGCGGACGACGTGGCCAACGCGGCGTTGTTCCTCGCTTGTCCCCTTTCGTCCTATATCACAGGAGAGGTCATCCGTGTTGACGGCGGCATGGCTATGTAGTCCTGTGTTTTTCTCTTGCCCGCTGGCGCTGAATCAAGTATAGAAGCGGGGAATTCGTGCGGTGAGTGCTCAGTGCCCTGCTACCCGCCGACATCCAACTGGAGGTAACCCGTACGACCATGGCTGACATTGAAGCGAAAGTAAAAGAGATCATTGTGGAGCAGCTGTCCGTCAATTCCGAAGACGTGATTCCTGACGCGAAGTTCCTGGAGGATCTGGGCGCCGATTCACTCGACATCGTCGAACTCGTCATGGCCTTCGAAGAGGAATTCGGTCTGGACATTCCCGATGAAGACGCTGAGAAAATCCGCACCGTCGGGAACGCGGTGAGCTACATCAAGGATAAGCAGGGCGACTGAAAGGCCAATGGGGCAACCCAGGCCAAGGCCCTGTTCAGGAAACCGCAAGGGGAGGCGCCGGTCATCTCCCCTTGTGGCTTTATCGAATACCGTTGCCGCCTCGTCCGGGATTGCCCGTGTCGAGGCGGCTATGGATAATCTGGAGGAATGGCGGGTATGAGTTTGAATAGACGTGTGGTCATCACCGGTCTCGGCGCGATTACGCCGATCGGGTGCACTGTGGAGGAATACTGGGAAAACCTTTGCGCCGGCAAGAGCGGCGGCGGAGTCGTGACCCACCTGGATACTACCGAGATCCCGAGCAAAATCGCCGCTATGGTGAGCAATTTCGACCCTCTGGATTACTTTGATCGAAAAGACGCGCGCAAGAACGAGAGATTCACCCAGTTTGCCGTAATTGCCGCACGTCAGGCCATCCGGGACTCGGGCCTTGAGGTCACCGACGAGAATCGCACCCGAATCGGCGCGATGATCGGTTGCGGTATCGGCGGGCTCGATACGATCGAGGAGCAGCACTCCAACCTTCTCCAGAAAGGCCCCCGAAGGGTCAGCCCCTTTCTCATCCCCAAGATCATCACAAACATGGCGGCCGGCCTCGTGGCGATC
>JABMPG010000265.1 GCA_013203855.1 bacterium | reverse complement strand
CGGCCAGGGAGAAGAAAGCGAAGCGCAGGGCATTGTCGGGATAGTCCGCGCCTCCTTCTCCATAGATCCCGGGGCGGTCATATAGGGTGGGACTATCGACAAAATAGACCGGGACGTCCGATTCCGGAAGTCGCCCTTCGTAGATTCTTCCGACCAGACGCCGCCCGGGAAAGGAGACGGTTAGTTGGGGGAGAACGAGGCGAAGACTGGAATCCGCGACGTCGACGCGTTGGTAGCGGGGCATGATGACCCGCACATCGTGGCTGCGCTGGTGCAGCGCCTTTGGCAGGGTGCCGGCCACGTCGGCCAGGCCTCCGGTTTTGGCGAATGGGGTTACCTCGGATGAAGCAAAAAGAACGCGCAATCTTGATCCTTCCGTCCGGCGCTCGCGTGTGGGGTTATTCCACGGTCCGGATCAGGGCCCCGGAGGGATTTGGCCTTTCCGGGCATGAAGTCCCATTATGGGAAGGGGCGCGGATCAATGCAACCCCCGATCCATAACGAAAATAGTTAGTAGCGTATTAACACAGCACGAGTTGAACGGGGGGCCTGTGGTATCTTGACTTCGCGATGGCAAAGGCACTGCGAGCAAGGCTTCCCACACGCGCTCAAGGTGACATCAAGCGCCTCCGATCCGTCAAGGAGGAATTCGGCTGTGATTTTGATAGGGGGGGTAGCGAGCGTCCGGATCGAGCGGGTGCGGGGCGGCATCGGCCTTTTGCGTTGCGCGGAGTGCAGGGGTTCTTCTATCATTCGGTAAGCGTTTGTTGGCCGGATCTCCCCGGCGCAGGCTGGGAACGGAAAGCGAAGCGGAATCATGCGAGTGGCTCTATCCCCGATTACGGTGAAACCCCGGCAGAACAAGTCGAATTTGCGGTCGATGGCCCAGGCGGTCGAGGATTTGCGCGGTCATGTGGATCTGATTGTTTTTCCGCAGATCGAGGTTTTCGAGGATCCGGATTTTCCGGGGACGGGGTCTCTGCTGGACCGGCAGGGGGAGTTGGTGAGCGGTTTCGGGCGGAAGCGTTCGGTCTTTGTGGCGGGTGGTTTCTGGGAAAGCCGGAAGGATGGTCATTTTGCGATGCTTTATCTGGCCGACCGTATGGGGCAGATGGACGTGCGGGTGCGTCGGCTGGAGTCGGAGGGGCATTCGGGCCCGATCCTGTGCGCGGGTGTGTCGGGCAAGCGGGTAGCGATTGTTCTGAGTGATGATCTGTTCGACGCGGGGCTAGTGGATAATCTGAAAGCGGCCCGTGCGGATATGCTGGTGGTGCCTCTGTGGGTGGCGGGTCAGAGATCCGATGCGGAGGGCACGCTGGTGGAGATTTCTCGACGATTGGGCGAAACGGCGCGTCAGAGCGGGGTTTCGGTTCTGGCGGTGAATTCCAACAGTGCCAGTGAATTGTCGGTTGGGGCGTGTGGTGGCGCTTTTCTTTTCGACGGGCAGGGCCAGCCAGCGGGGCATCGCGCCCCGGGGGATTGTCGGCCATTTTTGCTGGAGATGCCCGATCCTTCTCTGGAAGAGATTTAGTCTATGGCTGCAAACCTTCAAGATCTGCTGGATGAAAAATCGGAACGGGCGGACCGGGCTATTGAGGCCTTTTTGCGCGAGACGGACTCGGGGATAGAGAATCTGCACGATGGCATTCTGTACGCGATGGGTTTCGACCAGGAGGACGTGACTCTTCGAGGGAAGCGAATCCGTCCGGCTCTTTGTCTGATCGCCTGTGAGGCACTGGGAGGGGACGGGGAACGGGCCCTGCCTTTTGCCATGGCTGTCGAGCTGATGCATAACTTTTTCCTGGTGCATGATGACATCCAGGACGGGGATCAGTTTCGCCGGGGCCGTCCCAGCGTGTGGCAGCATTATGGGATTTCCCATGCGATCAACATTGGCGATTACCTGTTCACGAAGGTGTTCGCCGCGCTGATTTCAGGCGCGAAGAAAGACGCGGACTCGGCGCTTCAACTTCGGCTTTGGGATCTGCTGGTGGGAACTCTGGACAAGACGCATATCGGGCAGGCCCTGGACATGAATGCGTTGCGGAAGCGGTCTGTCTCGGTGGACGATTACATGGAGATCGTGATCAACAAGACGGGGTATTATCTGGCTGCGCCGATGCTGGGGGGCGCCATGGTGGCGGGGGCGGAGGAGCCGGTGTTGCAGGCCTTGCGCGATCTGGGGCGTTATGTGGGGCCGGTTTTTCAGATTGTGGATGATCTGATCGACCTGACCCATGGCAAGGGGCGTGAAACGACGGGGTCGGACATCCGTGAGGGGAAGCGGTCCTATCTGGTGGCCTATACGGCTGCGAAGGCGGACGAGGGGGAATGCGAGGAGTTGTTCCGGATTCTGGATCTGGCCCGTGAGGACACGGGGGATACCGAGGTGGAGTGGGTTCGTGGGCTGTTCGACCAGTACGGGGCGATTGACGCGGGGCGGACTTTCTGCCGGATTTTGCTGGACAAGGCCCGTTTGGCGATGGCGCCGACTCCGGAACGTCTGAGGCGGACGCTTCTGCCGATCTTCGAGTCGTTGTTGGAACGCAAGTCTTGAACGGAAAGTAGCCAGGAACTAGTGGATTCACTGGTTGTCGGCACAGGCTCTGATTCGAATGTTCACTTTTTACGCTCTGGTCTGGACTCTTCTTGAGGTCTTCATCGCCGGTCTGGCGTGGAACTGTCGGCGCACGCCCTGGTTGTCTGCGCCTTTGTTTCTACGTATGCCCTGGGTGGTGATGCAGATGTATGGGACGTGGTACTGCGTTCTCACCGGACGGTACGACATCATGCTTCTCGCGTTTCCGCTGTCCTATTGGGAACTGGGGATGCAGATCGAGATCGTATTTGTGGTGTGCTTTTTTCTGGCCTATCTTGGATCGACACTGCCGAGTCGGGACCGGGTGGAGGCGATTCGTCCGTGGGATCGTCTGTGGGAACGGGGCGGGGGGGCTAAGGTTTTGTGGACCTTCTATGTCATCGCCGCGCTGGCCGCGTTGATG
>JABMPG010000264.1 GCA_013203855.1 bacterium | reverse complement strand
TACGCGCTGTGGATGGAGGAGAAGGGGCTCAAGAATTGGAAGGACTATTTCGAGCCTTGGCCCAAACCCGAGGGCAAGGCCGAACGGCCCTGGCGCGGCGAGGACGGCCAGACGTGGGCCCTGCCGGAGGAGTATCACTATTCGACCTGGACGGGCGAGCGGTCGGTGGCCATGCTTGAGGAATACGCTGAGCAGGATCAGCCCTTTTTCCTCTGGGCGAGCTTCCACGACCCCCATCCGCCCTATGTCGTCCCTGAGCCGTGGGCGTCGATGTACGATCCGGACGACATGGTCGCCGGTCATCTGGTGGAGGGGGAGCATGAGAAGAATCCGCCTCACTTCCAGAAGACCCAGGAGGACAAGCCGGATTTTTCGATGTATCAGGAGCCGGGCGGGAATGGCTGCCACGGCTTTCACCGGCAGAAGACGCCCGACGCCGTGACCCGCAAGCGGATGGCGACCTACTACGGCATGATCAGTTTCATGGACAAGGAGATCGGGCGGATTCTGGATGCGCTGGATCGTCTGGGTCAGGCCGAGAACACGCTGGTGGTCTTCACCACCGATCACGGTCATTTCCTGGGCCAGCACGGCCTGGTAGCCAAGGGCGCCTTCCACTACGAGGACATGATCCGCATCCCGATGATCGCCCGCTATCCGGGCCGGATTCCAGCGGGGATCACCAATTCCGACATTCAGGCCATCGTCGATCTGCCTCCGACCTTCCTCGCTGCGGCAGGCATCCCCGTTCCTGGTCTTATGCAGGGCCACGACCAGATCCTGGCGTGGTCGGGCGAGGCCGAGGCGCCGCGGGATCATGTTATCGTCGAGAACCGGCATCAGCCGACTAAGGTTCACCTGCGAACCTATGTGGATAAGCGGTACAAGATCACGGTCTATCGCGGGCAGGAGTACGGCGAACTGTTCGACCTCGAAGAGGACCCCGGCGAAGTGCGCAATCTGTGGGACGATCCCCAAGTGGCTGATCTGAAGCGGGATCTCCTGTTCCGGTTCATGCAGGCCGAACTGGAACGCGAGCCGACGCGGATGCCACGGATTGCGGGAGCTTGACGGAGAGTTTTGAATTCGGAGTTGGAGAGGGAAGAGCCGGTGACAGCCAGTCGGCAGCCAGAATGCGGACCGCTGACTCTAAACTTCTTATGGAGGAACACCTTTCATGAGCCCCAAGCCAAATCGACCGAACATCCTTTTCGTTTTCAGCGATCAGCAGCGGTGGGATACGATGGGCTGCTACGGACAGAAGTTGGACACGACGCCCAACCTGGATCGTCTCGCGACAGAAGGGGTGAAGTTCGATCTCGCTTTTACGTGCCAGCCCGTGTGCGGGCCTGCGCGGGCCTGCCTGCAGACCGGCAAGTACGCGACGGAACTGGGAACCTACCGGAACGACATTGCGCTGCCGCTGTGCGAGAAGACCCTGGCCCACTATCTGGGCGATTCGGGATACGAGACGGCTTACGTTGGCAAGTGGCATCTGGCCAGCACCGGCAAACAACATGACTATAGGGAAAAGGCTGTTCCCCCCGAACGCCGGGGGGGGTATCGCGATTATTGGCTGGCCTCGGATGTTCTAGAATTCACCTCCGACAGCCAGAGCGGCTTTCTTTTCGACAAGGATGGGCAGAAAGTCGCCTTCAAGGGCTATCGCGTGGACAAGGTCACCGATTTCGCGCTCGATTTTCTGGAGAACCGAGACGCTGACCGGCCCTTTTTCATGTTCCTGTCCTATATCGAACCGCACCACCAGAACAACCACAACCGCTACGAGGGTCCCGAGGGCTCGAAGGAGCGCTGGGGGGACTATGAGATTCCGGGCGATCTTTTGCATACCGAGGGCGACTGGCGTGAGAACTATCCCGACTATCTCGGCTGCGTGAACAGCATCGACCGGAACTTCGGCCGGCTCTATGACGAACTCGAGCGGCAGGGGATTGCCGACGATACGGTCATTGTGTACACCTCCGACCACGGCTCGCATTTCCGGACGAGGAACGGGGAGTACAAACGGTCCTGCCACGACGGGTGCATCCATATTCCCATGCTGATCAAGGGCGGCGGGTTCGACGGAGGGAAGACGATTGACAGCCTCGTGAGCCTCATCGACCTGCCCCCGACGATCCTCCAGGCCGCAGGGGTCGAAGTTCCCGAGGAGATGCGCGGTCGCGCCTTGCACCAGCTTCTCGATGGCGAACCGGCGGAATGGGAGAACGCCGTTTTCCTCCAGATCAGCGAAAGCCAGACGGGACGAGCCGTGCGCACGCGCAAATGGAAGTATTTGGTGCGCGCGCCGGAGAAGTCTGATCGCCCGGCGGCGGACGTGTACATGGAAGATTTCCTTTATGATCTGGAAGCGGACCCCCATGAGCAGGTGAACCTGGTGAGCGATCCGAGCTTGGCGGAGGTGCGCGAGAAGCTGGCGGACCTGCTGCGGCGTCGTATGGCCGAAGCTGGCGAGAAAGAGCCCGTGATCGAGCCGACGTCCTGAGGAGATGTTCATGCCCGAACCGATGCACCGGGTCGCGAAAGCGGCGGCGGCCGATCTGGCTCCCGAGTTCGCCCTCCTCCGCGCCGAGGGACTGGTCAAGCAATTCGGCGGGCTCCGCGCGGTGGATCATTTCAATCTGAGCGTCCGGCCGAACGAACTTGTCGGCCTGATTGGCCCCAACGGCGCGGGGAAGACCACCGTCTTCAATCTCCTCACCGGACTCGAAAATCTCGACGAGGGCCGGATCTCTCTGAACAACTTTCCGATCGCCGGGCTGGCCGCCCACGTCATCTCCCACCGCGGCCTGTCGCGCACTTTCCAGAATATCCGCCTTCTCAAGAATCTCAGCGTTCTCGAAAACATCAAGATCGCCTATCACCAGCACGTGCGCTACAACCTGCTGCAGTCGGTGTTCCGAACGAGGCGTTTCCGGGAAGAAGAGCGCGAGATCGAGCGGAAGTGCCTGGAGTTCCTGGAAATCTTCGGCCTGACCGATGTGCGCGACCATATGGCCGGTTCGTTGCCTTATGGTCGCCAGCGCAAGCTAGAAATCGCCCGCGCCCTCGCCACCGAATCCCGGTTGCTCCTCTTGGACGAACCCGCCGCCGGCATGAACCCGCGCGAGACGGCCGAACTGATGGACCTGATCCACCAGATCAAGGATCGCTTCGACCTGTCGATTCTGCTGATCGAGCACGACATGCGCCTAGTAATGAATATCTGCCAGCGCATAGTCGTCATGGACGCCGGGCGCATCATCGCCGCCGGAAAACCCGAAGAAATCCGAGCGAACCCGGCTGTAATCGAGGCCTACCTTGGGAAGGATTTCAAGCACTGAGTTTGGACTCCCGACCTCTCGTCGCGGCGAGATTCTTCACCGCTCTGTCTTCACGAAAGCCTCGGCGGGTTCGTCGTAGACGCGGATTTCGAAGAGGCGGGCGGCGGGAGTGCCTCCGGTGGCGTCGACGACGAGTCGCACTTTCTTGGCCGTCACCGGGTCGAAACGATGGACGCGGTGGCGCTGGAAATTGTCGTAGACGACGGCGAGGGTTTGCCAGGAACCATCCTGCAATGCCTGGATTTCGTAGTCGCGGACGCATTCGGAGACGAACTGGCCCCAAGGCGCGCTGCCATCCAGGTGGGTGTCGAAGGTGAGGCGGACGGTGTTGAAGCGCCGGGGCTTGGAGAAATCGAGTTCGAGCCACTGGGGCAAACCCTTGGTGGGGTCGGAGACCCAGAGGTTGGACTGGTCGGCGGTGATGCGGGCGGTCCCGTTGATCGCGTTGCGGGTCTCGTAGTGTTTCCCCTGATCGAGTGAGATGGCCGGATCGGTGACGATGGCCTGGATCTGGCCATCGGTCTTGATCATCCAGCGGTTGTCCTGCTGCCAGGCGCGTCTGTAGCCTTCGGCGGGGAGATAGGCGACCATCCAGAAGGCGCCTGGGGTTGGGGCCATTTCGATTTCGAGAAGATCTCCGGGGATCGCCTGGTCGATTTCGAATTCGAGCCAGGTGATGGCTTTGGGAGGAAGCGGGGCGGCTTTTTCAGCGATCAGCGATCCCTCTCCGAAAGATTGCCCCGTTCGAGCGGAGCGGACCTTCAGGCGGAGCTGGACAGGTTTGTTCGCTCGGGACTGGACGCAGACGGCGAGGGTTTTGAGTTCCGTTCCTGGGGTCCAGGGGAGCTGGGCTGCGCGGGGGATATCGAGGCGGAGGCCTCGACCTTCGCCAAAGAGGTTTCTGTCCAGGGCGGATACGTTCCAGACGCTCGAGGCGGTGACGGCGGCTTGGCGGGCCAAGTCGGCGGGGTCCTGGTTGGGTAGTCCGATGATGTACTGGTCGCCTTTAAGAAGGGTCTGCTGGAGGTCGGCGATGTGGTTCTCGTAGATACCTCGGGGCGTGGTGTTGCGCTTGACGCACATGGCGGCCGCGGTTCCGGCGGCCTGTCCGAGGGTGGCGAGGGTGCTCTGGACGCGGACGGTTCCCAGGGCGACGTGGGTGACGCTCATATCGCGGCCGGCCATGAAGAGGTTTTCGATGTTTTTTGAATAGAGGGAGCGGTAGGGAACGGGGGCGATTTGCGGCAGGTGCGGGTTGTAGTCGAAGGGTCCCGGCGCGCCGGAGTAAATGCCTTCGGGGTGGTGGATGTCGAGGGGCCAGCCGGTATAGGAGACGGCGTCGGGGAAGTTGCGGGCGTGCTGGACGTCATTCTGATTGAGAATATAGTCGCCGATGAGTCGGCGGGACTCGCGCTTGGCGTCGATGAAGGGGACATACTGGAGGCGGAAGTTGACAGCCTTGTCTTGTTGGGGCCAACGGTTCTTGACGTAATCCCAGTAGCCGAAGGTGATCCGGATCAGTTCGTCGCGGGCGGTTTCGGCGTCCCAGAGATCGTCGAAGGTTCCGGGGTGCTCCATCCACCAGGCGCCGCCATTCAGTTTGGGGACGTTCCGGCCGAACTCCTCGCCCGGCTCGGGCAGTTCCGGCGCCCACTCGGGTCGCTGATAGGGGGCGGGTTTGCCGCTGTCCCCGGCTCGCAATCCGCAGCACAGGCCCATGATGCAGCCGCTCATGGTGATCGAGTCGCCGGTCTCGGGCGCGAGGTCCTCGTTGAATTCGGCGCGGGCTTCGCGGCCGATTCGATATTCCGCGCCGGCGTAATACCCGACCCATCCGTCGCCGGTGCCGTCGATAAAGAACTTGCCCAGATAGCGCGAGACTTCGCCGGTGAGAGTGTCTGTGGCGCGGACGGCGGCGATTCGGCCGACGGAGGCCATCTCGACTGCGTCCACGTTTTGGTTGAGAAAGACAGTCAGGTTCTTCTCGTTTTCGGTGAGGAGTCGGAAGGGCTCGCTGAAGCGGGTGGCTCCATAGAAAGCCTTCAGGCGCTGGACCTCTTCGGGGAGGCCGGATTCGCGGGCGTTGGATTGGTGATTGGCCGCTCCGCTCAGACCGACTCCGAGTTCGGCGCTGGCGTTGCCGCCGAGGACGGGCCGGTTCTGGACAAGGGCCGTGCGGGCCCCGAGGCGGGCCGCCGCGACGGCCGCGCAAGTGCCCGCCGCGCCCGCGCCGACTACGATGACATCGAACTGACCCGCTAGCTTCGGTTCGAGCGACAGGCCGGTCAGGCGAACCCGCTCAGCCTTGATCCCGTCAAGGTCATTCGGCGGGGTGTAGTCGAGATCCGTGGTCAAGACGAGGGCGTCGCAGCGGGCGAAGAAGCCGGTGAGGTCGTGGAGGGCGAGGGAGAGAGTTCCGGCGGCGAGGTCGTGTATTCCTCCATCTTCCC
>JABMPG010000263.1 GCA_013203855.1 bacterium | reverse complement strand
GACGACCGGATGTACCCTCAGAACCTTAGAGAGGCGGGGGACTTCGTGGTCCGTACAGAGGCGAAGTTCTTCCACAATCGCTATCACAGTGTGGACGACGAGGGACGGCACCTGCGGAACTGGCCGGCTCCCAGCCTGCGGAACCATCTTCGGGCCATCACTCTGGGGAACTTCCTTTCCTGCATTGGCGTGTTCATTCACCGCGACATTTACACGAAGTATCGGTTCGACACGAACCCGGTGCTCACGGGCTCAGAGGATTACGAGTTCTGGCTCCGGATCGCGGCTGAGCACGGGGTAAGGCGTATAAACCGGGTGAATAGCGCCATCGTGAACCACAGTGGACGGACCATGGTGGCGCAGGATCTGGGCATGGCTCGACGTCGGGTGCAGTACCTGCTGCACAAGGTGTTTTCGGATGACCACTTGGCCGAGGTCTACGGTCCCTATCGTGACCGGATGCACGCCGGCCAGATGGTGTATTTGGCGAGTATCGCCAACGATAACGAAAATTGGCGGGCCGCCTTGGGTTCTCTGAGGGAGGCCCTGATCGGGTACCCTCCGATCACAGGTTATGCTCGTTTCTTTCGAAGCGCCCAGCTCGCCCTTTTGAACGTGTTTCGATAGGGGCCCGGGTCCGCCCCGTTTTTCAGATAACCCTATGATGGCAGTGAGGCGAACGCTCGGATTCCGCACGAGACTTCTATAATGGTCTCCTCCCCGAAAGTCGGTCCAGCTAGACTAACCTAAGCTGGCCCGAAGGCCCCGATTGGAGGGGGCACGGATCACCTAGGTAAGCCAGCTACGCCGGTGTATCGCCCCGCTTGTGGCGCTCGCACCTCTCCACCAACGTATGTGAGACACAGAACGCTCGATTCATTCATGCGGCGCGAAGGTTGAGAAACGAGGGATGCTGAGACTGCGAGAGAGAAGGGGTGGATTATCCTGGCGGGAAGTCCCAATCGGGCCTTCGACATCCCTTAAGGAGGTGGGCTTGGTTCTACCCCCCGGAGCCGCCGGCACGGAGGGCGCTTCTGCCTCCCCCCTCCAGGGCTGGGAACAGGAAGGAATCACATGCCTCGCCCTTATATTGATGCCTCACACAAGACCAGACGCCCACGCATGAGTATGCTAAAACGTCTTTCGTTCGTCACTGAGCACCCAATGATCTATCGGGCTTGGCAGGCTCCATTCGCACGTGCCAAGTTCGCGCCGATATTTCGGCACAACGATCTGTCGCAGGTGCGTCGCATATTGGATGTCGGGTGCGGTCCGGGAACGAATGCGCCGATGTTTCGTGGCCACAACTACGTCGGTCTGGATTTCAACGAAGATTACATCGAATCGGCCCGCCGCAATCACGCAGGCGAGTTCATTCTCGCGGATGCATGCATGTACACGGCGGCGCCGGAGGATCGCTTTGACTTCATCCTGCTGAACAGCCTTCTGCACCACATCAATACGCCGGATGTTCGACGCATGCTCAACCGACTCGCCGGTCAACTGAGACCGGACGGGCACATTCATATCCTTGATCTCGTGCTCCCAGAACAGCGTTCGATCTCAAGGTATTTGGCGCGGTCTGATCGCGGCGACTACCCGCGCCCGTTCAACGAGTGGCGCAGATTATTCTCTGAATTCTTCGAACCGATCGTCTTCGAACCGTACTCGGTCAGGTGGTTTGGTTGCTCGCTGTGGAACATGGTGTATTTCAAGGGAAGCCCCCGATCATGAACGCAGACTACCGGTACTTGGCTTAGGCAAAGAACACCCTGCGGAGATGTCACAAACGAAGTTCCCACCTAAAAGGCATGTGCCGTTCTTTTGCGACCCGGGAGGCCACATTTGAGTCATTCGCGGAAAGAGGAAGTGGGCGAGCTCCCACCCCAACGAAATTGGGTGGCTCAGATCTTCCCACGATTCCAGCTGACGGCAGGGCCGAGCCGGGGCTGGGTATGGGTGGGGCTCCTCCCGGCCTTGGCGTTCACGTGGACACGAGTGTCCCTCGGTTGGGATCCCCATGACGAGGGCGTTTTCGGTCATTCCGCAGATCGAATCCTGCAAGGCCAGATGCCCCATCGGGATTTCGACGCGGTATACTCCGGTGGACTCGAGTGGGCGTTCAGTCTGCTCGTCGCGATCTTCGGCCGCGATTTGATCGTGTTCCGGATAGCACTCTTCGGCATTTTTCTTGTCACAATATGGTTCACCCACCGAATTGCGTTGCGTTTCTTGGACAAGTGGGGCGCTTTTCTTTCGACCGCGATTTTCATCTCGCTAGGGATCGGACAGACGGCAGTCCCCCTACCGACCTGGTTTAACGTATCCCTCGCGATCGTCGCTATCTGGACCGTTCTTCGCTTTGCTGAAACGGACCACCGACGATGGCTCGTCCTCGGGGGAGTCCTGGCAGGGATTTCAATATCGATCAAGATCATCGGGTTGTATCATCTTGCGGCTGCGCTCTTTGCAGTAGCTCTCCTGAGGGCTGATCGGCGACGAGATGTTTTGCTTACCGGATCCGTGGCACCGCTTGCAGCCGTGTTCGGTGCGGTCTTTCTGGGCTTGGTTTGGGCGGTTTCTGCACCCCAAGCCGGCGCGTCCGCATTCCTCAACTTCCTCCTTCCGCTCGGGGCCTTAGTGGCCGCCGTTGTGGGTGCCGCAAGAAGGACGGCTGCGAAACAGGTTCTCCCCGAGCTCACCCTGGATGTCCGTGCAATCTTCCTGGGAACCGGCCTGGGATTGATTCCATTATTGCTTCCCTACCTCGTGACAGGTTCCTTACCGGAGTTGCTGCAGGGAGTGTTAGTATCACCGCAAAGTCGATACGAATATGCAAGTATCGCGCTGCCTCCAGCCCCAGATCTCATTCTCGGAATGGTTCTGGCGGCTTCACTCCTGGCGGGAATGACTCTCCGGATGCGGTCGAGCCTTTTCGCAACCGGTGCCTTTCTGGGAGCTCTTGGAGTAGTCGCCTTGTTCATCGGAACGGGCCGCCTTTCGGATCTTGCGCTCCTCACGTTACGTGGGCTTATCCCTATCCTTATCATTTGGGGCAGCGTGCTAGTGGCCAGGAGTGCTCCAGACTTCTGCAAGGACGAACACAGAGCATTGACGGTGCTCCTGCCTTTCGTGGCCATCCTGAGTCTGCTCCAGATCCCCTTTGCGTCGGATTGGTACGTCTTTTTCATTGGAGGGTTAGCGATCCTTGGAACAGCCTGTCTTCAGGCCGTGCGAGGAGTCCGCACGGTAGCTCCGCTGACACTCGCGACAACCGTCGTGCTTCTGGGTTGGAGTTTCGAGCATGCTACCTCGGTCTCTTCCGACCAAAGAGTGTCCATGCCCTTCGAAGGCGTCTCTGTGAAGGGAGCCGCAGACAATCTGATTCGCTACCGAAGGGTGCTTTCCCTGGTAGACTCTGTCTCCGACGGTGATGCGATTTTTGCCACCCCGTACCTCCCCGAGATTTACTACCTGACCGGCCGGACGAACCCCACTCGAACCATCGTAGACATCTTGGATGCGGACTATTCCGATGGCGACCTGCGGGTGGCAAGAATCCTTCGCCAGCTCAAATCCGCCGCTGTAGACGTCGTCGTTACCGGGCCGCCTTTGTGGCCGCAGGACGAGAGTCTCCAGGTGGCTCTCTCTGCTACCTTCCCCCTGTCGGTCAAGGTTGATCTGCTAACTGTCCGGTGGAGATGAGAGGACAGAACCCATCCCCCGACGTAGTCCAGGAAACCGACTCCCCCACCCTCCAGTTGCCCAATGAACTTGCCATTGGGATATTCCAGGGGCCTATGCTATTATGCCGCAGAGTTAATCTGATTAGCCCTGTCGGCTGCGAATCGCCTACTTTCGGGGACGCCGTAGTGAAACGTGAAGCGCCTAGGATCTCTGTCGGGGCACCGCTCTACAATGAGGAAGAGAGTGCAGCGGAGTTCATCAGACGCGTTTTGACTGTGCTTGACACCATGCCTGGTGGCCCGCACCAACTTGTCTTGGTAGACGACGGAAGCACCGACGGAACTCTCGAAATATTGCGTGACCATGCCAGTGATACCCGGGTTCGCGTGGTAGCCCTGTCCCGTAATTTTGGGCATCAGGCTGCCCTCACCGCCGCGGTGGATTTCCTCGAGGGAGAGGTAGGCGTCCTCATGGATGCAGACCTTCAGGACACGCCCGAAACGATTGCCACGTTCGTGGACCACTATCGAGATGGCTTTGATG
>JABMPG010000262.1 GCA_013203855.1 bacterium | reverse complement strand
ACTCCGACCTGCGCTGACGCCCGGTTCATCTCGACGCCTTTCGCCCGGAAACCCGCGTCCCGCAGCGCCCGCACGAATTCGCCTCGGCCGCAGCCAACGTCCAGCACCGTCCGGCTGTTCTCTGGCAAGGTTTGGAGCGGGCCGCGAAGGACTTCGACATACTCCTCCTGGCGTCGGCGAATCTCCCCTTCGCTCCCTCGCCAGGCGTCTTCGCATAGCAGGTATTCCATCTCCTCAATAATCTTTTCCGGCTGCCCTGTCTTACCCGATCCCGACGCCACGGGCTGAAGCCGCCGCATCTCTTCGCGGAAAACATGAATCATCCGGCGCATACGCGCCTCGGACTCCGCCTTCTCCGCGGCCAGCGCGGCCAGCGCCTCGTTCGTCTCTTCCGCGTGATCGATCAGGATCGACAGGGCTTGTGCCGCATTCTGATTGAACACCGCCTGCCGCCCCGCTACCAGGCGCATCGCCCTCAGCAGGATTTTCTTGAGAAACCGCTTCGACGCGCCCGTCGGCACGCTGTTCACGTCCACGTTCTCACTCAGATTCCAGAGGACCTCTTCGCGCAAGACCTCGCTCGGAAGGTCCGGAACCCGGAAATTCCCCGGAGCGGTGTTTCCCTTCTCCGGCGAAGAGCCGCGCGACACTTCCTTCGCTCCATCGGACCGATCCAAAGCCCTGAGATTGTCGGCGATCCGGCGGGGATTGTAGTGTTTCATATGCGGCCTCCGTACGATCGGATCTCCAGCACCCGAAAATCGCCACCGGCCGCCGACAGGGAGAAGATCCGCAGCCGGTCCCGGACATCGGCAGGAAGCGCAAACCGCCAGACATTCCCATCTCGCACTCCCTCGAAAGACTCTGACAGCCACTTCAGATGCAAATCAACATCCCCCTCATCAGCCGCGACCACCTCGATCCCTTCTCCTCTGAGACGGAACACGAAACGCCCCTCTCCCTCCAGCGCCCGGGAACGATCTGCCCGCTTCTCATTCTGCTCGAGCGTCCAGCCCTCGAGAAAAAACAGGTCCGAATCGGAACGTCCATCCAGAACCTCGACTGGCTCGTCGAAAATGGAAAGCAGCGTCTTCTCCACTTCCCCCTCCCGCTGTGGTGTTTCGAGAGAGTTTACCTGCGGCGTCAGCTTTGCCAGGCCGTGAAATCGAAAATCGGTCGACGGGGCAATCTGGAATTGGCATGCCTTATCGATCCAGTCGAAATTCCCCGCCACATGCGATTCGTCGAGATGAGCCGCCACCGTCAGCGTGTACTCGCCCGGCCCCAGATTCAGCGGAATGGAGAAACTTACGTCGAGAGCATCCCCCGCCCGAAAATCGCCCAGCGACCGTCCCAAGCCGCGTGTGTTCGTGCCGAAAACCTCGATGCCAAGCCGACTCCGGATCAGAATCCCCACCGTTGGATCGGCCACGTCCACCAGAAACACCAGGCGCACCGTCAGTTGCGTCTCCTCGCCCGCCGCGAATGTCTCGCTGATCTCGCCCCGCGCGTTGCGGAACTCGACCGCCGTGATCACCGCGCGGAAGTTTCCCGAACGCAGCGAGGCCCCGGATTTCGGTTTTGCGACAATCCGGCTGCCTCCCGTCCCTCTTTCCGCCAGCCGCGCGTTATAGAGATCCAGTACCTCCTCGGGCGTTCCGGTTCCTCGGATCGCGCCATTCTCGAGAAGAATCGCCTGGTCGCACAGCGCCAGCACGGCCCCGGGATCGTGCGAGACGAACAATATTGTCGCGCCTTCTTCGCGAAAGCGCCGGATACGCCGCACACACTTCTGCGAAAAGTGCGCGTCCCCGACGCTCAAAACTTCGTCGATGATCAGAATATCGGGATCAACGCAGGAGGCGATGGCAAACCCCAGCCGCATTGCCATCCCTGACGAATACGTCCGCAGCGGCTGGTCGATGAACCGGTCCAGTTCCGAAAAGGCCACGATGTCGGCAAATCGCTCCTCGATCTCCTCATCGTTCAGACCGAGCATCTTCCCGTTCAGATAGATGTTGAGCCGTCCCGTGAACTCGGGATGGAACCCCGTGCCCAGTTCCAGAAGCCCCGCCACGCGGCCTTCGACCTCGACTTGCCCCTCGCTCGGGAAGAGCGTCCCCGTGATGATCTTGAGAAGCGTGCTCTTCCCCGCGCCGTTCGGGCCCACGATTCCCACCGCCGTGCCTCGCGGGATATGCAGATTCACGTCGCGCAGCGCCCAGAAGGGACGATGGCAATTCACCCGTCCCAGGGTCATCCATTCCTTGAAGCGGTGCCAGGGGCGTTCGTAGAGGTTGAATCGTTTGGAAAGCTGGGTCGCCGTTATGGCCATCAAATCCGGTCCCGAAGGGATTCGTCCAGGATGTTCCACGCTTTTTCGCCGAACATCGTCACAAGGGTGCTTTTCATCTCCCGATACATCGGCTCCTTGGCCAGCTTGTTCGGAACCATGCACCCGACCTCGTGATAGTTGTCTTCTTCCTCGCCCAGATTGAGGACCTCGCGGTGCTGACTCGTGACCAGAATTGTCCCTTCATCGCTATCCACGTCCAGAATAAACAGGGGAAACATCACGCAGGCCGAGGGCTTGTACAGGTGCGGGTCCAGCCCTTTCTCCAGGCAATAGGAATGAATAGTGCACGCGTAAAAACCTAGATCCTTGGTGTTCGGCGTAAGGAACACGCACCGTCCCGCGGAGTCCTTCGTTACCATCCGGTCGTAGGCGGCATCCCACTCGTAATAGCCGCCCAGTTTATCCATCCGCTTTTCGAGCCAGGGGAAACGCTCCGTCAGGTTCTCCAGAATCTCCTCGATCCGGTCCCGCTCATCCTTCGACAACCGCGGCGTATAGCTCACGCAGCACGAACTGCATGCCCCGCCGGAGCGCCCTCGCTTCTTCTCGGGGAAACACAGCTGCGTGTCGCAGACGAAGGTCTGCAACATGGCTTCCGCATCGAAAAGCAGATTTCCAACCTCCACGACATCTTTTGCTTCGACCAGGTACTCGACATATTTCTCCACGATATCCCGTTCGTAGGAATCGGTGTCTTCGGCAAGGCGCCTCTGCAACTCAAACTTCATATCTTTCCGTCCTTTTCTGGCAGAATACATCCTGAAATTGTCCCGTTACATGCCGTCGCGACGCAAGGGAAATGTGTCCTCAGGCCTTCTTCATCCGTTCCATCTGCACCGGGTCCAACTCGTCGCGCCGGTCTTGCGGGATCTCCTCGTACAGCCGCCGCAGATGTTCCACCGGCAGAAGTATGTCCGTCTGCGTATTGTTAAAAAGAGTGATACGCCCGTTCATGGTGAAAAACGACACACTCTCCGTGTTCAGAACCCGCTGTTCGAACGGTTGGCTTCCGACCATCCGGAGAAAGGACTCGAATTCCTGAAAGTAGGACCCGTAGATATGAAACGAATCGGCCATGTGGATGTAGCGCCCCACGCCGATAGCCCGTCCCATTTTCTCGCTCAGCCGCCCCGCCACCCACGCCTGCAGTTCCGTGAAGGCGTACATGTTCATGAAAGCCGCCTTGAAAGCGTCGTTGCTGCGCATGGTGATGTTCAGGTTCAGCCGGTCGTCCTCCACGCGAAACCACAGCCGCTGCAGACACGCTGGGTCCACGCAATCCAGATCCTGCCAGCACTGCCACGTCACGGCTTGCGCCCGCCGGGTATGCGGTGCCTGGGCCAGCTTCTCGATCGCCTTCTCGATCTGATCGATCGCCCCGGCCTGTGGCACGCGATAATCGAAGAGCCGCTCGTGGTAGGTGTATTCCCATTTTCCCGACGCCGGATCGACCCAGTTGTCGTGGACGCCGTAGAGCACTTCCTGTCGGTAGATCTCCAAATCCTCGATCCCTGCCGGAATTGCTTTATGAATCCGCGGCTCGGCCATCGGCTCCTTCACCACCAATCGCGCCACGCAATCCCGGCTTGGCGGGTCGCCCGGTTTGTCGTACTCGGTCTCGAATCGCGCCCCGTGCTCCCAGCACTCCAGGACGCCCCGCTCCCATACCTCGGGCAGCGTTCGGCCATGAATGTCGATCACCGTCGGGTCTTTCCATTCCGATCCCATCCCAGCCTCCATTCGGTTTTTCGGCAAAGAAGTTCGCCAGGCGGTACGGGTTTTCCCTGGCACACGCAAAACTCGCACAAACCAAAGCCTCTGCCAAGGAATTTTGCCTTTCCGGACAGAGGGTGCCGCGCTGTAAATCGGTTCTTCGAGCCCGTTTCACTGCAAGCGGGCCGGGGAGAGGCGGTTGAGTACTTTGAGGGCGAAGGGGGCGTGCTTGTCGGGGTCCCAGTTGTTGAGCTGGAAGAGAATGGATCCATCGACGTCGGCTGAGATGGCTTTGATCCGCTTGCTTTTATCCTGAAGGGTGAGGGCGCGGCGGAGGAAATCGAAGACGTCGCCCCTGGGGGTGAGTCGGAAGCCTTTGCGGCCGGCGGTGACGGCGCGGATTCCGCATTGACGGGCGAGGACGCGCATGAGGCTGAGGGTCATGAGGTTTTCGGCTTCGTCGGGAATCTCGCCATAGCGGTCGCGCAGTTCGGCCTTCATCTCTTCGATGTCCCCGGGACTGCGGGCGGTGGAGCAGCGCTTGTAGAACTCCAGACGCTGGGGTTCGACCGGGACGTATTCCGCGGGGAGGAGGGCGGAGAGGTTCCATTTGATCTCGACGGGTTCATCGAGGACCGAGCCTGTTCCGCGCATTCTCTGGACGGCCTCTTCGAGCATGGTGCAGTACAGTTCGAATCCGACGGCGTCGATGGCTCCGTGCTGTTCGGGTCCGAGGATGTTTCCGGTGCCTCGGATTTCGAGGTCGCGCATGGCGACCTGGAAGCCCATGCCGAGTTCGGTGAATTCTTCAATGGCGCGCAGGCGTTTGACCGCGGTGTCGGTGATGGGGCGTCCGTCCGGGACGATGAGATAGGCATAGGCCCGTTTGACGTCGCGTCCGACTCGTCCGCGGAGCTGATAGAGTTGTGCCAGACCGAATGCGTCGGCGCGGTTGATGATGATGGTGTTGACGTTGGGGATGTCGAGGCCGCTTTCGATGATGGTGGTGGCGAGAAGGATGTCGTACTTGCGGTTGATGAAGTCGAACATGACCTTTTCGAGTTCGCGTTCGTGCATCTGTCCGTGGCCGATGGCGATACGGGCCTGGGGCACGATTTCCGTCAGGCGCTTCGCGGCTCGGTGGATGGTCTGGACGCGGTTGTGGACGAAGTAGATCTGTCCGCCTCGGTTGAGTTCGCGCATGACAGCTTCCTCGAGTTCGTGTTTGTCAAAGCGGATGACTCGGGTGCGGACGGGGAGACGGTCGCGGGGCGGGGTGTTGATGGTGCTCATGTCGCGCAGCCCGCTGAGGGCGAAATGAAGGGTTCGCGGGATGGGCGTGGCGGAGAGGGTGAGGATGTCGACCGAAGCGCGCAGGGACTTGATCTTTTCTTTCTGTTTGACGCCGAAACGGTGTTCCTCATCGACGATCAGGAGGCCGAGATCGAGGAAGGCGACATCGGTGGAGAGGAGCCGGTGAGTGCCGATCACGACGTGAACGTCGCCCGTTTTCAGATTCTTGATGACCTCTCGTTGTTCGGTGTCGGTCCTGAAGCGGCTGATGACTTCGATCTTGACCGGGTAATCGGCGAATCTTTCCTTGAAGGTGACGAAGTGCTGTTGGGCGAGGATGGTCGTTGGGACGAGGATGGCGACTTGTTTTTTCTCTTGGACGGCTTTAAAGGCGGCGCGCATGGCGACCTCGGTCTTGCCGAAGCCGACATCCCCGCACAGGAGGCGGTCCATGGGCCGGGGCTGGACCATGTCGTCCTTGATTTCGTCGATGGCGCGGAGTTGGTCGCGGGTTTCGTCGTAGATGAAGGACTCTTCGAACTCTCTCTGCCAGATGGTGTCGGGACCATAGGCATGGCCTCGGGCGGTCTCTCGCCGAGCGTAGATCTCGAGGAGCTCCTGTGCCATCTGTTCGATCTTTTCCTGAGACTTGCGTTTGCGGTTACTCCAGCGTTGCCCGCCGAGACGGTCCAGTGTGGGGGTGGCGCCCTCGGGGGAGGAGAATTTCTGAATGCGTCCCACATTCTCGATGGGGACGAGGAGTTTGTTGCCCTCGGCGTATTCGAGTTCGAGGAGTTCGGTATTGCGGCCGTCGATGGTCTGGCGCCGGATACCGAGGTATTCTCCCACTCCGTGGTCGGTGTGGATGACGTAGTCTCCTCGGCGGATTTCGCCGGGAGAGGAGATGGTTCGGCCCTTATGGGCGCGGCGATAGGCGCGGCGGCGCTTGTAGCGGCCGAACATTTCGCGGTCGGTGACCATGAGAAGGCGGGCTTCGGCGAAGATGAAGCCGGTGTGCATGGGGCCGGTGGTGAGGATGATGGCCTGGTAGCCTTCGAGAAGGTGGCGGCGGTGAAAATCGGTCTCGGGTTTGCCGGGGATGTAGGACATCGAATCGAGGTCGTGCTCGTTCAACTGTTCCTTGAGGCGTGTGACCTGACCTTCGTTGTCGCAGACGACGTGAATGGAGAAGTCCTGTCCCTGGCGGCTGCGCATGAGGGAGATGTAGGCGTCGAGATCAGGCGGGATCGTGTCGTAGTCCTGGACGCCGAAATCGAAATCGGCGGGGCTTTCGGTTTTGCCCGTGACGATTTGGGGGAAGATGATCTGGGCGAAGTTGCCGAGGGCGGACTGGACCTCGCGGGACCGCATGAAATATCTTTCGAGGGGGAGAGCCCTTCGGACCTCTGTCCGCTCCCAATCGGAGGGTTCTCGAAACTCGGGCGTTTCGGGAAGGGGGGTCTTGCCGGTGAGTTCCTCGTAGCGGCGGAGGGCGATTTTGTCGAACTGCTCGAGGATGCTGTCGTACTTTTCGGGCGTGTCGAGGAGGATGATGGCATTTTCCGGCAGCCAGTCCATCAGGGGGGTCAGACGCGGGTTTTCGGACGGCTGGAGTTCATCATCCATAGCGAGGTGGTAGGCTAGCGACTCCACGCTGACGGGCAGGATCGTGACGCGCTCCAACTCTTGGCCACTTCGCAGGGAGCGTTGCGTGGCGGGGTCGTAGAAGCGGATTGATTCGATTTCGTCGCCGAAGAGGTCGAGGCGGACAGGATAGTCGAGGTGCGGGGGAAAGATGTCGACGATATGGCCGCGGATGCTGAACTCGCCGCGGGTTTCGGCCATGGCCTGGCGGTCGTAACCCATGGCGACAAGGCGGCGCGCCACGTCGGTCTGATCGACGGTCTCGCCCCACCACAGGTTGAGGAAGAGAGAATCGAAGGCTTCCCGGGAAGGGACCTTCCGTTGGAGAGCCTCGACGGGGACGACCATCAGAGGAGGCGGGGCGGAGAGCGCCTGGTCCGCCTCGGGCGGCTGGGTCGTGCGGGTGGAGCGCTCGCCTCGGGCGAGGTAGTAGAGGGCGGAGTACTGGCGGGAGACGATCTCGATGATGGGCTCCTCGTTTTCATAGGGGAGCGTTTCGGTGATGGGGAAGTGGAGACGCCCCGGGACGCCGAACTGCTCGAGGTCGTCGTACCAGACCTCGGCGGACTCGCTGTCGGCGGTGATGACCAGGATCGGCCGACCGAGTTTCTGCTGGAGGCGGGCGATCACGAGGGCCCGGGCGCTGCCGGAGAGATGGACGAAGCGGGCATAGGAGCCGGGCTCGAACTTGAGGGCGGACGCGCGCCCGAATACCGGCGACTGTTCGATCTGGTCCAGAAGATGCTGCTGATAGGGGGTGGGCATTTAGAAGGCCTTTCGCGTTCGCGCTGCAACGCAGCTATCCCCCGATGCGGGCCGCCGGATCAGGATCGGGCAGGCCGTAGCCAGGGGGCGCGGTAACCTTTCATGTTAGAGAAAGATGGTGGGAGCCGCCAGAAAAAAGTACCGGCCGAACGGCGCGATCTGTATATTGGGGCATGGGCACGGACGTACATCCGGAACCGACCGATGGGCGGCGAGAGCAGGACGGGCAGGTTTCGGCCCGCGCTTCTGTTCCGTTGCTGGACCGGGCAGAGGTCCTTCGCAAGGTCTATCACTTCTTTGGGGGTCTGATCACGCCGGGGATCTACCTGTTTCTGACGAAGAGTCAGATGATCCCGGTGGCGGCCTTTTTCATGGCGGGCGTTCTGGCGTTCGAAATCGCGCGGCTGAGGATTCCGGCATTCCGGATGTGGGTGGAGGCTTTTGTGCCCATCCGTTTCAAGGAATTCGAGCGACGGAGGCTGGCGGGGCAGGCGTTTCTACAGATCGGCTTTTTCGTGGCGATTCTGATCGCGCAGAAGGAGGTGGCCATCCTGGCGATGGT
>JABMPG010000261.1 GCA_013203855.1 bacterium | reverse complement strand
TCGAAAGATGTTGTCGATGAAGAGGAGCACGTCCTGGCCCATTTCATCGCGGAAGTACTCGGCCAGGGTCAGGCCGGACAGGCCGACGCGCATACGAGCGCCCGGGGGCTCGTTCATCTGGCCGAAGACCAAGGCGGCGCGGGATTTGCTGGGGTCTTCCTCGTTGATGACGCCGCTCTCGTTCATCTCGAGCCAGAGGTCATTGCCCTCGCGGGTACGCTCGCCCACTCCGGCGAAGACGGAATACCCGCCGTGTTCCTGGGCGACATTGTGGATAAGTTCCATGATGAGAACGGTCTTGCCCACGCCCGCGCCTCCAAAGAGGCCGATCTTGCCGCCCTTGGCATAGGGAGCCATGAGGTCGACCACCTTGATGCCGGTCTCGAGGACCTCCTCGGAGGGGGCCTGGTCTTCGAGTTTGGGGGCGGGGCGGTGGATGGGCCAGCGTAGTTCGGGGTGAGGCAGTTTGCCCCGGCCATCGAGCATCTCACCGGTGAGGTTGAAGATGTGGCCGAGAACCTGCTCACCCACAGGGACGGTGATAGGGCTGCCGGTGTCTTTGCCGACCATGCCGCGGACGACGCCGTCGGTGCTGCTCATGGCGACGGTTCGCACGAGGTTGTTGCCCCGGTGCTGCATGACCTCACAGATGAGGCGGATGCCGCGTTCTTCATTGTCAATCTGGATGGCGTTGAGGATGTTCGGCAACGCATCGGGGGGGAATTCAAAGTCGACCGTGGGGCCGATCACCTGTCGCACATAGCCGTCCGCCATGGAACAATTTCTCCTTGATCTGGATGGCGTTCGGGCAGGCACGCCCATCTGCGCCTGCGCGAACACTTGTCCAGACTTTAGCGGGTCGTGGAAGGGAACGCAAGTTCAGAGTTCAGGGCTCGAAGTTCGGGGTGGGGAGTTTGGACTTTGAAACTCGCCGTTGATATTTTGGGGTGGGGAATCCGTGCCGCACGAGGTTTTCTTGCTCTTCCCCTCCGTATTTCCCCTCTGGGGAACTCCGCACATACCCGAATTGACTTCTGTTGGCTATTGTCGGGTAATGGAGTTTCAAAGACGTTGGCAGGATCGCGGGGACGCGCTCTTTTTCCGCGGAACAGATGATTCGGAAAGGCGATACACATGAAAGACTTGCGATATCTCTGGAAGACGGGGCTTGCGATTTTTGCCGCCGGGGCGATCTCGCTGGGCTTGTTGGGTTGTGCTGAACACGGCGAGCAGTCCGGCGAGCATCCGACGGGAACGAATGAACATCCGACCGAGATGGAGGAGGGGACCCATGAGCACCCCTCGGAGCATCCGAAATAACTGCGGCTCCGGGGGCTTCGGCGTTCGGTCGGACCAGATGTCTGGAGCTTTGCGCCTCATTCTGGCCTTGCTTCTGCTTCTTGTCCTGGCATCTTGCGGAGACGGACGGCAGACGGTGCAGGCCGTATCGGAACCCGCGCCGATCGTCGTGACGGGCGACATCGCGGCGGGGATCGAGAAATATGTCGAAGAAACCACCCAGGCGGGCGGCGGCTACTTCCGTCTGGCCTTTGACGAGCAGAAGCTCGATCTGAAACTCGTCCGGATCCACACCGAATATCTGGCAAACTTGGGGCCGCGCCGCCATTTCGCCTGCGTGGATCTGGTGGACACCCGGGGGGACGTCTACGACGTGGATTTTTTTCTCAAGGGCGATCCCGGTGCGATGACCGTGACTGAAACGATGGTGCACAAGGTCAACGGTCGACCCTTCTACGCGTGGCAGCAGAAGGAGGACAAGACATGGTATCGCGTTCCCGCGGACGGTGCTTCCGATGCGCTGCTTGGAGTCCTGCGTGATCCCGACACGTTCGAGTTCATCTATCGCGCGACGATTCCCGTGATCCGCGACAGCGCCCGCATGTGGCTCCCCTTTCCGGCCTCGGACTCGTATCAGACGGTTCGTGTGATATCCATCGAAACGCCCGGCCAGCGGCGCGTTCTGGAGGAAAAGGAGCACGGCAACGAGGTCCTTCTTCTGGAACTCGGCCCTGGGGACAGTGGTAGGCAAGTGGAAATCCGCTACGAAGTCCAACGTGTGGAGAAGGCCGCCTATGAAACATCGGAATCCGATCCGACCCGGTACCTGAAACCCGAACGGCTGGTGCCGATGAATGAGACTTTTCGCAGCATTGCGGAAAAGACAGTCGAGGGGAAGAAAGGCAACCTGGTTCAGGCGCGAGCCCTCTACGATCACGTCATCGACGGCATGCGCTATGCCAAGGTCGGCGAGGGCTGGGGTCAGGGCGACGCCGTGTACGCCTGCGACGCGCTCACGGGCAACTGCACGGATTTTCACTCCTATTTCATTGCTTTGGCCCGCTCCGTCGACATCCCGGCCCGCTTCGCCATCGGCGCGGCGATCCCCTCCGAACGGGATGAAGGGGGCGTGGATGGCTATCACTGCTGGGCCGAATTCTATGCTGAAGGCAAGTGGTGGCCTGTCGACATCAGCGAGGCGAACAAGTACTCGGCTCTTTCGACTTACTACTTTGGGCATCACCCCGCCAATCGGATCGAGCTCAGCCGAGGTCGCGACCTGGTCGTGGAGCCGGGCCCCGCGT
>JABMPG010000260.1 GCA_013203855.1 bacterium | reverse complement strand
TTTCGGAACAGCGAGCAGCATCGCGCGTGGGCGTACTGCACGTAATACACTGGATTTTCCATCGACGTGTCCTTGGCCAGGTTCCAGTCGAAGGTCATCTGAGAGTCGGGCGAGCGCATGGCGAAAAAGAACCGGACCACGCCCACGCCGATCTCGTCGATCATTTCCTTGAGGGTGATGAATTCGCCCGAACGGGTCGAGAGTTTCAGCGACTCGCCATCTTTGAGGAGCGAGACCATCTGGTAGATGATGTAGTGCAGCTTTTCGCCGGGATGGCCCAGCGCCTGGGCCGCCGCGAGCAGGCTGGGCACCTGGCCGAAGTGGTCGGCGCCAAGAACGTTGATGATGCGGTCGTAGCCGCGATTGAACTTGTCTTCATTGTAGGCGATGTCGGGCAGAAGATATGTGTTGGTCCCGTCGCTCTTGACCACCACGCGATCTCGGTTGTCGCCGTGGCTGGTGGCTTTGAACCACTTCGCGCCCTCGTGGTCGTAGGTCAGGCCCTTCTCGCCCATTTCCTCGAGGGTCTTCTCTACCTTGCCATTTTCGTACAGGCTGATCTCGCGGAACCAGTTGTCAAAGGCTACACCCATCGCCTTGAGATCTGCGTCGATGGTCTTGAGAATCTCACGGGTCGCGAAATCGGTGTAGTACTGGACGGGGTGTTCGCTGCCAGCCACTTCTGGACCGAGTTCCTCGATCATCAGATTGGCGATATCCTTCATGTACTCGCCGCGATAGTACTGCTCGGGCCATTCCACCTCGCGGCCGAGCTGTTCATCCACACGCAGATTCAGGGTCGTGCCCAGAACGCGCATCTGCACGCCGCCATCGTTGAAATAATACTCGCGGGTGACCGCGTGGCCGGTGGCCTCGTAAAGCCGCGCGGCGATGTCGCCCACGACGACGTTGCGGGCGTGGCCGATGTGAAGCGGACCAGTCGGGTTGGCGCTGACGAATTCGACGAGGACTTTCGCGCCCTGTCCGGAGTTGGTGCGGCCCCAGCCCTCGCCTTGTTCGGCGATCCGACGCAGGACCTCAGTCGCGGCCTCTGTCGCCATGCGGAAGTTGATGAAACCGGGCCGCGCCACGGAGGTCTCGCGCACGAGCCCCTCCATGCTGAAATGGCCCAGCAGTTCCTCGGCGATCTGCATCGGATTGCGGCGCAGGCGCTTGGTGAGTTGCATGGCCAGGTTGGTGGCGAAATCGCCGTGTTCGGTATTGCGCGGGATTTCGACGCTCACTTGGACGTCGGACAGGTCCGGCGCGGCGCCCTCCACCACCACATCGGAAGAGGCAACATAGATCTCCAAGGCTTCCTGGAGGCGTTCAGTCAAGGCGGTTTTCAGGTCCATCATAGATTCCGTTCAGAGTTTGGGGTTTGGAGTTGCCAGTTTCGGGTTTCGAGTTTGGGCTAGCAGTCAGCGCAAAACTCCAAACTCTCCGTTAATCCATTTCCTCGATATACATGACAAACGGCTCGGCGCGGTTGACTTCGAGCGTTTCGATGTTTTTCAGGGAGGCCCGCAGGTCCGATTCCTTCGCCTCGTGGGTCACCACGAGCACGTGGGCGAAGCTTTCCTGGTGCTGCTGACGGAAGGGTTGCTTGATGGAGGCGACGCTGACATTGTGCTCGCCGAGCGCCCTGAGGATCTGGGCCATGGCTCCGGGCCGGTCCATCATGCCGAAGCGGATGCAGTAGGCCGTGAGGAGGTCGTCCATCGGGCGGACCTTTTTCCTGCCAGTGGCTACGGACAGGCGCATCTCGCGGCGCAGGCCGCCCTCGGCTTTGGCCGAAGCCAGAACCATCAGGTCGCTGAGGATCGCGCTGGCGGTCGGATCGGGTCCCGCCCCGCGACCGGACAGGATCACCGGGCCGGTCAGGTTTCCGTCAATGCGAACGGCGTTAAAGACCCCGTTGACCGAGGCCAGCCGCGAGTCGGAGGGCAGGAGAGTGGGGTGGACTCGCGCCTCGACCGAATCGTCGGGATGACGCTTGGCAATGCCGAGAAGTTTGATCGTATAGCCCAGTTCGGCGGCGAAGGCGATGTCCACGGCGGTGACGCGGGTGATGCCCTCGCGGGCGACATCCTCGAAACGGATGTCTTGGTTGAAACAGAGAGAAGCGAGAATGGCGAGTTTGTGGGCCGTGTCGTGGCCTTCCACGTCGAAGGTCGGATCGGGCTCGGCGTAGCCCAGTTTCTGAGCCTGTTCGAGGGCGATATTGAAGTCGAGCTGCCGTTCGGTCATCTCGGTGAGGATATAGTTGGCGGTGCCGTTGATGATGCCTCGGATCGCCTGAATGTCATTGGCCGCGAGGCCCTGGTGCAGGGTGCGGATGAGGGGGATGCCGCCGCCGACGGCGGCCTCGAAAAGGAGGCAGACCTTGTTATCGACGGCCGTGCGCATCAGATCCATGCCATGCACGGCCAGAAGGGCCTTGTTGGCGGTGACGACGTGCTTCTTGGCCTTCAGGGCGCGGTCGATGAGTTCCCGCGCGAAATCCATTGTCCCCGTCAGTTCCAGGACTACGTTGATCTCGGGATCGTTCAGGAGGGCGTCGACGTCGTTCGTGAGAATGCCTGGCTCATAGGGCGCGTTGCGCGGCGTCGTCGTGTCCAGATCGGCGATTCGCTTGATCTGGATCGGGTGGGGTACGCGAGGAGTGATGAGGGCGCCGTTTGTCGCTAGAGCGCGCAAGACCCCTGTGCCGATATTGCCGAAGCCAATCAGACCGACGTTTAAAGGCGCTACCATAAGCATTCTCCCCTATTCTGCGAGGGACGGATGGACAAACACACTGCCTGCGTCGCTGGTCCGCACCCCGCGAAAACAGGTATCTTGGGCTGGTGAGATCTTAAATGCAAGGGATTTTGCCAGAGGTGTCGCACCACGGGCGCATCTCAGTTCCTTGCAGGGCCGATCATGCCAGCGTGGGGAAAAAGGAGATGCCAGCGCCCGCTACGCCAGAATGTTTCGAGAGCGAAGAGGGCCTCGTCACCATCTGTGCTCCAGTACTGGCC
>JABMPG010000259.1 GCA_013203855.1 bacterium | reverse complement strand
GTTGATGTTGTTGCCTTCGGCTTTGAAGACGGGGTGGGGCTGGATTCGGACGTGTGCGAAGAGGTCGCCGGGCTGGGCATCGGGTCCGGCTCCGGCTTCTCCTTGTCCGGCGAGGCGGATTCGGGCGCCTTCGCGGGCGGTGATGGGGATTTTGATATCGAGGGTCTTGGCTCGGGGCGCCTGGCCTCGGCCTTCGCAGGCGCCGCATTTGCTTTCGCCGATGAATCCGCTTCCCTGGCAGGCAGGACAGGTGGCGTTGACGTTCAGGCGGACCTTTTTGCGGGTGCCGGAGAAGATTTCCTCCAAGGTGACGGGCAGGATTGTCTCCACATCATTTCCCCGTCGGCTGGAGGGGTTGGGATAGCGCTTGCGCTCGCCGTTTCGGCTGCTGCGCACGCCGCCGCGGATGCCTCCGCCAAAGAGCATTTCAAAAAACTCACTGAAACCGCCGAGCCCGCTGGAGACTTCGGCTTCTTTGGGGGCCCGGTGGAAATCGTAGCCGTTGGGCATCTGGAAGTCCATGCCTTCCTGATACCCGGCGCCTATGGAGTCGTAGCGTCGGCGTTTTGCGGGGTCGCTGAGGACGTCGTAGGCTTCCTGGACCTCGCGGAAGTGTTCCGCGGCGGAGGCGTCACTGCGGTTGAGGTCGGGGTGGTACTTTCGGGCGAGACGGCGGTAGGCGGACTTGATCTCGTCGGTGGACGAGCCGCGCTGGAGGCCGAGGATTTCGTAGTAGTCCCTGAATTTGACGGTCATGGGTTTTTCATCAACGGAATGGCGTGGTTCATCGGGCAACGGGCAGTCCGGAACGGTCCGTCTCGTATCCTTTTCGGATCTGGGAGGCCGGAACTGAAATCATGATGCCGTCGGAAACGGGAAAAGTCAACGGTGGAGGGGTGTGTTTTGAGTTTCGCGTATGGTGTCTTGAGTTCAAATCTCGAAGTTGGGGGGCGCGTCGTGCGTGGCATACGGATTTTCTTGTTTTCGCTTGCCGGGGTCTCGAAGCCGGTCCTATTCTGTAAGGAAGGTTACGCCGTCGCCTCGCGTGCATTTCTGGCGTTTTTCAAGGGTGTTCGGCCTGTCAGGTATCATCTCAGAGGTATGAAACATGATTTCTCGATATGCGGGATGTTTGCTGGGTTTGGCCATTGGTGATGCTCTGGGGGCTCCCTTGGAGGGGATGAAGGAGGGGCACATTCAGCAGGTGTTCGGAGAGGTGGCGGACTATGTCGACCCGGTGGCGGCCTTTCCGGATCGTCCGGCCCGCTGGCGGCTGAAAGGGCTCTATACGGACGATACGCAACAGGCGCTGGCGGTGGCCGATGTTCTGGCGATCTATGGCGGAGCCGATCCGTCAAGGTTGGCGGACCTCTATTTGCGGCTGTGGCGCGAGGGATCGGGGCGATCGGGCTTTGGCGCGCATCGCGGCACGGGGCGATTCTTCCGGCAGGCCGTAGAGGCGATGGCGGAGGCCGAGGATCCCAGAGAGTGCGGGCAGTTGTCGGCGGGGAATGGGGCGGCGATGCGGATTGCGCCGGTGGGGCTTTTTTGCCGTTCTGATGTGGACGATCTGGCTCGGGCGGCGATCGACTTTTCGCTGATGACTCATCACGACTCGCGCGGGGTGGCCGCGGCCCTGGCTATGGCTTGGAGCGTGGCCCGGCTGTCATCTGTCACGGGGGTGAAAGGCGAGATGCTGGAGGTGGCGCGCGAGTTGGCCGACTGGTTGCCTCCGTGGGAAGAAACCTTGTTCCGGGAATACCCGCATTTCCTTCATCATGAGGTCGGCAGGGACCGTCTTCACCACGTGTCGGAAATGCTCGGACTTCTACCCGTTCTTCTATCCGTCGACAATGAGGCACTGGTAAGCCAGACGATTGTGGCGGAGGCCAACAAACGCAGTCCGGAAGTCCGGATCTCCCACCCACAGGCGGGTTTCGCGCTTGCTTCGGTGACGATGGCGCTTTACAGGGGCCTGTCGGCGAATTCCTTTGTCAACGGGGTGATCGTGGCGATCAATGGCGGCGGGGATACCGATACGGTGGTGGCCATGGCGGGGGCTCTTCTGGGGGCGCGATTCGGCGAAGAGGCGATTCCGGCGGAATGGATCAGCGGACTGGTCAATGCCGAACAGGTCCGGGCGCGGGCACTGGCGCTGCATGATCGGGGAGTGGATTGGAGTATCCATGAAGATTATGTGGAGATGGAGAAGGCCCTGAGCGAGCGGGAGGCCGTGGCGGCGGGGTTGGCCTCCGATCTGAACCGCGAGGAGATCGAGAAGCGTAACCGACGAAAGGCTCAGCAGCGGAAGGTTCGGGAGGCCCGGCAGACGACGCATGTTGATCCTGGCTGCGCGCCGCCGCCGGAGGTGTGGCTGCGTGCGGAGAATCGCGCGGTCGGCCGCGAGGAAATGGATCCGGAGGAAGCGCGCCGCGAACGATCTCGGCGGGGACGAAAGCGGATCGGCTGGAAAGATGAACGGCGGGGGAAAGGGCCGGGAAAACGGTCGGAGGAGTGAGAACAGGAACTCTGCAATGTCGAGATGAGCAGGTATTCTCTTTAGCCTGAACCTCTGTATCGGTTCGATACAGAGCCCGTGGCCTTCCGGATGCTCAGGACTTTTGGGGAGTTCGTGGGAGTGAGAAGGTTAGTGTTTTAAGGGGCGGGCAGGGATTTTGAAGAAAAGGGGTATCTCCTTGACTGATGTAGATACAAGATGTAGTATCTCGGCATATGAGGGAATATCCCCGAAACTTGCCGGAATTTGAGGCCCAGTTCGCCACGG
>JABMPG010000027.1 GCA_013203855.1 bacterium | reverse complement strand
CGCCGGTCATCTTGGTGATGACGTGTCCTTTGAGGACGGGCAGGTTGATGATGAGGCCGGCGGCCAAGGCGAGTTCGGCCACTTCCATGTCCGGCAGGTCTTTGGCCAGGTGGACCTTGACGTAGTTGAAATCGGACAGGTTGACCATCTCGACGTCTCGTTCCCTCAGGAAGTCGCGCACTCCCAGAACCTGGAGGGTCATTTCGGTATCGAATTCATATCCGCTGTCTTCCCCGACGACCGGAATGGCTCCGGCTTCGCGGATTTTCCGGATGAAGAAGTCGATGAAGTGGAGGTCTGTGGTGGCTTTCGGGAAAGGGGCGACGAAGTTGGGCTTGATCAGCACGACTTCGCCGGGTCTGACGCGGCTCTCCAGCCCGCCCACGGCCTGAAGCAGGTCTTCAAGGACGGGCTCGCAGTCGTCCCATTCCGTCAGTTTTCGGCTCTGTACGATGGTGTCCGAATTCACAGTGTCTTGAACCATTCCACCGTCTCCAGGATTCCTTCTCGAAAAGGAACAGACGGTTCGTAGCCTAGATCGTTTTTTGCCTTCTCGATGGAGAACTCCCGGTCCCAGGCCGTGGAAGCGATGTTACGTCTTGTTGCCAAGGGGGCCTTTCCCGTGAGGCGGCCTATCGTTTCGAAAACCCAGGCCGCCGTGTACATGGCCCAGGCCGGCACGTAAGGGTAGGCCGCTTGCGTTCCCCAGGCCTCCATGGCGAGATTGCGCATTTCTGACAGGGGGATCGAGTGTTCCGAGGCCACGAGGTAGATCTCTCCGGGATGTCCCTTTTCCGCCGCGAGAGCCGTAGCACGCACGACGTCTTTCACATGCACGAGCGGAGTCAGGTTCCGACCCCTTCCCACCCGGGGAAATCGGCCTTTGCGCATGAGGGTGCACATCTTGTGGAACTCGCCCTTGCCGCCGATTCCATAGATCATGCAGGGGCGGAGCACGACCAGTGGGATTCCGAATTCCCGTCCCGCTTCCAGGGCGACCAGTTCACTTGCCCGCTTGCTTTTCTGATAGGGCGTCGCGGGTCGGGGCTCGTCTTCTTCGCTGGTGCGGGCATTCCGGATGAGTCCCATGGCGGCGGTGGAACTGAAATGGACGAACTTGCTTACGGATTGTCCGGCACAGGCTTTGATGAGGTTCCGGGTGCCCTCCACGTTGACGAGGTGAAACCGCCTGTAGGCTTCCTCAGACTGAGCCGAAATGTGACCTTCGGCGGCCAGATGAAAGACGAGGTCTACGTCGTCCGCCATGCCTTCCAGTGTCTCGGGCTTCGTCAGATCGCCTTCGACAGCCTCTACTCCGGGGAGTCGGGTCAGGCACTCGGCTCGCGGGGCGGATCGGACGAGACAGCGCACGGTCCAGTCTTTTTCGCTGAGGGCCGCGACGAGGTAGCTTCCCACGAATCCGGTGGCGCCGGTGACTAGAGCTCGCATGGCGTCTCCGACGTAATCGAGCCGGTCAGGGAGTCGGCCAGGTTCTCCCAAGAGAAACGTCTGGCGGTCTCCCGGACCCCGGCCGTATAGCGTCCCAAGTTTTCCGGATCGAGGATGTCGCCCACGGCGTCGGCGAAGGCTTTCGGGTCTTCCGGATCGACGAGGCGGCCCGAGATTCCGTCCTGGACGACTTCGGCGAGACAGCCTACACGAGTGGCGACGACGGGTCTACCAAAACCAAAGGCGAGCTGGCAGATGGCGCTGGCCGTGGCAGAGCGATAGGGTAGAACGACGGCATCCGCCGCGCCGAAATAGAGCGGGACTTCCTCGTTCGGCACATAGGAATCGTGGATTCGGACGCAGCCCTTCAAACCCAGGCGATCGATCTGCTCGAAGTATTTTTCCCGGTCTTTCCAGAACTCACCCACGACCAGAAGCGTGGCGGCCGTCCGTTCGCGAATCCGGGGCATGGCGTCGAGGAGCACGTCGAGGCCCTTGTAGGGACGGACGAAGCCGAAAAAGAGGAGGACGGGACCTTGCAGCCCCAGCCCGGCCTTGGCCGCGTTCTTCTCGACCCTTTCCTCGTGGAGGCCGGCGAAAGTCGGAAGAAAACAGACCTGCGCTTTGGCGTCCGGAAGCATTCGGAGGAGATTCCGGCGGTCTTGACCGGAGAGGATGACGAAGCGGTCCCCATACAGGAGGACTGCACGGGTCAGCATCTGTTTCAGCCGGCTGGACTCGTGTTCGACCACGTTGTGGCAGAGAAAGACGAGTTCCGCGTTGGAATGCTTGCGAAGATGGCGGCAGATCGTGCCGAAGACGGGAGCCCAGAAGGCCACCCACCACGGGATGATGACCAGGTCGGGCTTCTCCCGGACGATCGAGCGGGCCGTCCTCAGCCAGGTGAGGGGATTCATCGAGTCGATCGTGTATCGGGTGCCGGGCACGGTGAGGGGGGCTTGGCTGTCGTCCCGGTCGGATTTTCCCGGGAAGAGCCATTTCGGGTATTGGCGGCTGAAGGAGAACAGCTCAACATGATGGCGGTCCCGCAGGGCCCGGCACAGGAGGGCGGTGGTGTGAGCGATTCCCCCGCGAAAGGGCGCCGTCGGTCCGAGCAGGCAAATCTTCATGAGGGGCGGGGCCATTCCTTCCCGCTGGAAGCGGTGGACTTAGGGCCGGTATCTTCAGCCGAAAGCGGAATGTCCGAGGGCTTCTTGTTTCGCGCGTGCTCCTGCAGATCCAGGGAGACCTTGCGGGTGTGGTACAGCACCTCGTGCAGAAGTCGGCGGTTAAACCCGATCAGGTCGGCCAGCACTCCGAGGACGAAAAGCATGAAACTCAGGTTCAGGAGGACCGCGCAGAGGATCAGTGATTGGATGTGACGCCCAGGCGCGTCGAAGACGTAACGCAGGATGAGAAACCGCACGCCCAGGGCGGTCCCGCTGAGAAAGCTGATGGCCGACAGAATCGCGAAGACCTTGAGAGCCCGGTAGAGGGTGTAGATG
>JABMPG010000258.1 GCA_013203855.1 bacterium | reverse complement strand
GTATAACCTCGTCGAAAGCCGAGGGGGATATCCATCTACTGGGGGCGGATTTTTGGCGGGTCCTCCTGCGGCAATATCCCTTCAACACCTCGGTCATGGCCGTCCGGCGTGAAGCGGCCCGGGCCATGCGTTTCGATACGGACCTGGTTTGCTGGGAGGACTGGGATTTCGTGGTCCGGACAGCCGATAACTATCGAGTTGCTTACTGCCGTCGGCCCATGATACTCTACCGGAAGAGAATCGGAAGTATTACGACGACGCCCGACCCGCGGAAATTCCTCAGCCGGGCCCGAATGTTTCGCAAGTGGCGCGGGCTGTTTCGGGACTTGGACGAGGAGACCACGCGGGACCTGCGTCTCTGGGAAAATGACGCGCTCATCACCGCGTCGTACGAATTCCGATCCCAGAGCCGCCGCCTCGCGCTCGAGTGGGCGTGGCAAGCGCTCATCCAACGTCCGCGATGGAAAGGAATCCGCGCCCTCGCCGGCGCCCTCATTCGATGAAGGGGGCGTACGCCGTCAGGGCAAGGGGGAGGCGGGCCGCATCTGCCCCTCCGCGTGAGTCCTGTTTTTGGCGTGCGCAAACCATGCCCCGAAAAGGCTGAGATCCACTACTGGCTACTGAACACATGCCCGACACTTGGTTCAATCACTCCGATCGCGGCACCCGGCCGAACAGGCTCCTCGTCCTGCTCGGGCTGGTGCTCTTTGGGGCGGGTTTCGTCGGGCAGGTTCTCCTCGAAGGCCAGACCTGGCTGGCCTTGCAAATCTTCGTCCTCGAGCGGCTGCGCAGTCTGCTCATCCTCGCCTTCATCCCCGGCTTCGTCCTCCTGATCGGGTATTCGGCACTACGGCCTTTGCGCCGCCGGTGGGGGCCTGCCGGGGAGCCGTCCCTCGTTCTGTCTCTCGCGCTGGGGTGGGGACTGCTCTCGCTCGTGGTATGGACGATGGGCGCCCTGGGGAGCATGACAGGATGGAATCTTTTCGCGCCGATCACGCCCCTCGTCGTCATCACCATTGGGCTGAGCGTCTGCACCGCGAGTCTTCGCCCTCTGGGCCGCGAGATTGTCGTCCGGTACAGAAGGTTCTCCCTGACCCTTCTCTCCGCGGTCGAGGGGCGGAGCCGGATCCTCAGCCTCATCGGAACGATCGTCGTAGGCATGATCCTGGCCCGGCTCGTCCTCACGGCCATGGCGCCTTCTTTCTTCTATGACGTCCTGGAATATCATCTTCCCGATGTCCGCCACTGGCTGACCGATGGGAGCCTGCGCCCTATCGTCGGCAACGCCTACTCCGAAATGCCCCAGGCCACCGAGGCTCTCTATGCTTTCGGATGCCTCCTCGAGGGTAGCCTGATCTGCTGTGCGCCGAAGATCCTGAACCTGTATCTGGCCATCTCAACCCTTCTTGTTATGGGCGCCATCCTGCGCAAGTTCGAAGCGCCTAACAAGCACCGGCTGGCCGCGGTTCTCCTTTTCCTCTGCCATCCCATCGTGTTCATTTTGTTGGCCGATGCCTACGTGGGCATGGCCACCGCCCTTTTCACGACGGCGGCGGCGTTCTGCTGGCTGAGGGCCGGTCGACAGTCCCGTCCGCTGGATCTGCCCCTGGGGGCCATCTTTCTCGGCTTTGCTTTCAGCTGCAAGTATCCGGTTCTCGGCATCGCCGTAATCGGCTGGTTTGCCGTGCTGGTTCCCCTTGCGCCAGTTGGCGCCCTGCCTCCGCTGAAAAAGGATTGGTCCCGGGCGAAACGCGTCTTTCTCTCCATCGCGATCCTGTTCCTCGTATTTGTCGCCGTCTACTTCCCCTGGCTGTTGCGCGCCCTCGTCTACGAGGGCCGTTTCTTCCCCCCGCTTACGCCGCCCCTGTTCGGCTCCTCCGACTCGGCGGGAGACTTGGCGATCCGGGCCCTGATGGCGGAGTACCATCGTCCCCGGCTTCCCTTTTCTCTGGACTACTGGCAAGACCTAGTCTCGAATCTGGTCAAGCCCGGCCTGCTCCTCATGGCCCCGGTTCTCTTCTATCTCATCTCTCCCCGGAGTGACCGACGTCGGCGCGGGCTGGCGGCTTTCGTTCTGGTCGGCTATCTTTTCTGGAATACCGTACCCAATCCCGAATCCCGCTTTCTTGCACCCCTGCTGCCTACGATGGTAGTGCTTGGTCTCCTCTTCGTGCATGACATGGGAAGAGGCTGGCGCTGGGGCGGACGTCTTGCCGGACTTCTGCTGGCCCTGTGGATCGCCTTCCTTTTTTCGGTCCAGACCATCGAAGCCCACCGGAAGCATTTCTACACCGCTGGGTGGGGTGCGATGTCGGACGGAGAGTTTCTCCGCAACCAGGTCGGGCTGACCGGCGACTTTTTCGAAACGCTGAATCGCGATCTGGACGAGTACCGCAAGAACGCGATGGTCCTGCTTCTCTACGAAGCTCGTTCGGCGGCCGTCACGACGGACGTGGTGGTTGAATCCAACACAGTCTTCGATGCCTGCCCTCTCTGGGAAAGGCTTATCGCGGATGATGCGACGCCACGGAAGGTTCTGGACGACCTGCGTCGTGAAGGATATACGCATCTGGCGGTCAATGAGGTGGAACTTGCCCGGCTTGTGGCCACCTATCCCGCCCGCGAGGCACGGGAGGATCCGGCCTATCTGGCAATCCGAAGTTGGGCTCAGGGCGAAGGCAATCCGGACTATCTCCAGGTCCGGCGTTTCTACCCTCCCTTCTACTACTACGCCGATTCGGCGCGTCTGGACGAGTATCTGAACCGCCTCGACCGTTTCTTCGCCCTGGTCCGCCAGGATCACCCGCCCATCTGGACGAGCCGCTACGGCCGCGCCGAAATGTGGATCAGCCGCTTGCGCGAACCGCAAAAGCCCAACGATGCGGAATCGGGCGAGGGATTGAGGTAAGCGGTTCATAGGAGAATCGCCACCCGCAAATCCTACAAGTGGGGCGCGGTCCGGCCCTCATGTACCGCC
>JABMPG010000257.1 GCA_013203855.1 bacterium | reverse complement strand
GCCCGGCGGTTCTTCTCCTGGCCGTCCTTGGTTGCGTTCGGAGCCACGGGGTGGTGTTCGCCATAGGTGGTGGCGGAGAACTTGCCCGGCGTGAAATTGTGCTGGTGCACCAGGTAACGCAGGACTGACAGGGCCCGGGCCGTGCCCAGTTCCCAGTTGTCCTTCCACTTATAGGCGGTGGACTTGATGGGCTGGTTGTCCGTATGCCCCTCCACGTTGATCGCCTGATCGGGATAGTCCTTCTTCAGGGTGCCAGCCAGTTCATCCAGGCTTTTCTTGCCCTCCTTGGACAGTTCCGCCGAGCCCGGTTTGAACAACACCCGGCTCGCGATCGTGTATTCCGCGATACGAACGGAAAGATCGCGCGTGCCAGCCTGAGACTTAGCCTGCTGTTCTTTCAACTGGCGCTCCAGATCGCTTACATCCGACTGCAATCCGCGGGTGCGCCCTTTTTCAGACTGCAACAGGTTCTTCTGGGCGTCGTATTCCTGTTGAAGGTTGCGGTAACGCGCGGCGTATTCTTCGTCTTCATCGACGACATTCCAGATGTCGCCGACTAAGGCGCCACCCAGGCCGCCCGCGCCCAAGCCGACCGCCGCGCCCTGGGCCGACGTCAGAACTCCGCCGTGAGCCGCCCAGATCCCGCCGGTTAACGCCCCGGCCCCGGCGCCCACTGCGGCGCCTCTTTGAACCGCTGTACATCCCGTCGCGGCGAGACACGCTACCAAGAGGAGAATGAGTGTCGCTTTCTTCATGTTGATCCTTCCTTTCCGTTCCTGCGGATTTCCGGGCCGTCCATACGCGGGATGTGACAGACCCCCTCGCCACGGAATCGGCCCCAGTTGGATATTCGACGGATCTGCCCCTTCGAGAGCCGCCGATTGCATCTATGAGTCCAAATGCTACGGTATTATTAGCGCACAATGCGGCACAGTGGGCAACTAGGGAATATGCGTATTCGCTATTGGGTACAAATACGGAAATCTCGTACGATTTTTGGCCAGAAAGGCTGTTCTGCTCCCAGTATCACCGCATCGGACGAATAGGGGGCAAAAACCCGCTGAACGGGTTCGACCAACCACTCCGCCCGGGGTGGGTAGAATCGTCGCTTATTCTTTGCTGTCCTCGTCCCGAGGGAACTCCGGCACTTGCGCGGGGCTCTGATCTTCCACCTTCTGGAGGCGGTTCAGGCTGTCCTCGAGCCTCTTGAGCGCCCCCCCGACCTGATCGAAATCCCGTTCACCCAGAAATCGCAGATAGTCCTCAAACGCCTGATTCGCCTCGCGCGCCAGAGAACCGGTCAACGCCTCGGGGCGCTCCGGCGTCCGATCGATCCGCCGTCTTTCCACATCGTTCCGGAACAGCCCCTCGATCGCCTCCCCAAAAGTCTCGGCATAGCTGAGATTGTCGTTGTGCATGACACATACCAGCCGCAATTCGGGATAGGCTGCTGTCTCCGCCTGCAAGTAGATCGGCTCCACATAGAGCAGCGTATCCCCGATTGGGATGGCCAGAACATTGCCCCGGATCACATTCGAGCCTCGCTGATCCCACAGGGAGAGCTGACCCGAGAGAAAGGAATCCTGGTCGATCTTCGTCTCCACCTGCTGGGGGCCCAGGACCCTGCGTTCCTTGGGGAATTTGTAGGCCAGGAAGCGGCCGTAGTTTTCCCCGTCGCACATCCCCGCGATCCATCCGATCGATACCTGCCGCCTCTTCGGGGTGAATGGCAGAATCAGGACAACCTCCGCCTCCTCCGAGCCCGGCTGCTGCCACATGATGTAATAGGGCTCGATCGGTTGGACCTGGTTATAGTACTTTTCCGTCGCGCGCACCCACAGGTCCTCCTGGTTATAGAACACCGCCGGGTCGGTCATGTGATACTTCGCGTAGACCAGTCCCTGGATCAGAAGCATGTCCCTCGGATATCGCACATGGGCTCGCAGGCCCGCAGGCATCTCTTCTTCCTTCCGGAACAGTTCGGGAAAGACCTTCGACCAGACCTGAATGATCGGATCTTCCTCCTCGAAGACGTAGAAATTCACCGCTCCTTCAAAGGCGTCGACCACCACCTTCACCGAATTCCGGATGTAGTTGATCCCGTTCAGCTCCTCCCGCACGCGCTCGAACATAACCCGCCGACGGTCGTCCTGGCTGAACTCGATCCGCTCCGTGCCGGTGAACGGCTGGCTGTACGGGAAATGCCGGGACACGGTATAGGCATCCAGTATCCAGTAAAGCCGCCCATCCACCAGGCAGATATAGGGGTCTTCGTCGTAGACCAGAAAAGGGGCGAGGCGCCGCGCCCGGTCGCCGATCTGCCGATGGAACATCACCCGGCTTTCCGACGTGGGATAGCCGGACAGAAAAAACCGCGTCCCGTCGAACTTCCAGCCGTATAGAAACTTCCGCCAGATATTGCTGAGCTGAACGCCCCCTTTGCCGGGGTAATGAATGTAAATATTCTTCTCCCCGCTGGGGTAATCGAACTCCTCTTCATCGGTGTTCACCACCACATAGGAATCGGTGAGATTCCCATAGTAGATCTGCGGCCGCTCCACCGTCAGGTCGGGATGCTCGCTGCGAGGCGGGATATCTTTGATGAGAAAATCCGGAAGCCCCTCGCGCGTAAACTCGCTCACCGGCGTCAACGTGATGCCATAGCCATGGGTGTACTTGAAACGGCGGTTCACGAATGTCTGGCTGTCTCGGGGAAGATTATTCACCTCCATCTCGCGGCCCGACACCATCGTTTGCAGATAGTCGCCTCCCACCCGGTAGCGATCGATATCGATGTCCGGAAACTCATAGTACAGACGGATTTCCTGGAACTGCTTATGCACCGCGATCAACGCCCGCCAGTCCCACAGCCGGATATTGTTGAACACGCTGCGATTCTCGTCGACCATTTCCCGCGTGAACCGATCCGAAGCCGGAAACTCACGCTCCTCCACATCGTTCAGTCCGAAACCATGCCGAGTGAAACGAATGTTGTGTTCGATATACGGCGCCTCGAAAGTGATTTCGTTCGGCTCCACCCGCAGCCACTGAAAAGCCCGGGGCAGGAGAACCAGCGCGGCGAACCAGATTACCGCCGTCGTGGCCACCAGAACGCCCAGCAACGCCACGCGCGGCTCCTGGGTTCCGAGAGAAAGCCGGCCCAGTTGCCGGCGAAACCAGTGCCGGAGCGGCGAAACCGCCACGAACACTCCCAGCAAGCCGGTCAGGGCGATCACGATAAAATAGGCCGGCAGACGCACATGCACATCCGTCCAACCCGGCCCTGCCGCCGCGCCCAGGCTCGAATACATGATATTGAACCGATCCAGGTACTTTCCCCCCGCCAGAACCAGAAGCAGAATCGTGGCCGAGGCATACAGCGGCCGAAAGCGTCGCGCCACGCTTTCCCCTGTCTGACTCGGCGATACGATTGTGATCTCGCCCTGGCTGATCCGCACGAAAAGCGAAACCAGCACCGTTCCGGCCGCCACAAGGGTCAACAGGACCAGCAACGCAAAAATCGCGTAATAGAAGGGAAGAGTAAACAGGTAGAAAGAAGTCGTCATCCCCAGGATCGGGTCCTTCAGATCCGTCGGCACACGATAGAAAAACCGCAGGATCGTCTCCCACTGGGAATATCCCCAGTTCGCGCCGATATACGCGCCCAGAAGCCGCGCCCAGAAACGCATTTGACGATGGTCCCGCGACCGGGTCCACGTCAGGCCGCAAACTACTCCCCACCCCACGCTCACGCCCAGAATCGTAAACCCCCATTTGGCCGCTATCAGCCGCCAGAAGCGCCCGGAGTAACCCAGCGCGTCGAACCACAACTTCTCGCCCCAGAAGTTCAGCAGCCAAAGGAAGACCACCGTCGCCACTCCCGCCAG
>JABMPG010000256.1 GCA_013203855.1 bacterium | reverse complement strand
GATATAAGGAACCCCGCCGCCCGACCCCAAAGTCGCTCACTCATAGCAAACCACCCGACCCCCCACAACCTTTCTTTCCTCGCATCGAACCATTGAACCTTCTCCCGACCCGTGCCATAGTCGCTCAAAATGCTGGATCGACGAAAGGACTCTCCATGTCAAAGCACGAGACTCTCTGGATCGAAGCGCAGGATTTTGAAGAAAAGGGCGGGTGGATCCTCGATAGCCAGTACGTCCACCTCATGGGATGCCCCTACCTGATTGCCGCCGGAGCCGGCCAACCCGTCCCCGACGCCCACACCCGCGTCGCCCTCCCCCGCCAGAGCAACTGGCATCTCTGGGTCCGTAACCGCAACTGGGCCCGCGAGCATGCCCCCGGCAAGTTCCAGATTCTCCTCAACGGAAAAACCCTCGACAAAACCTTCGGAGCCGCCGACACCCCATCGTGGACCTGGAGAAAAGCCGGCTCATTCGACCTCTCCGATACAATCGAGATCGCCCTGCACGACCTTACCGGCTTCTACGGCCGATGCGCCGCCCTCATCATCACCACCGACCCCGACTACACCCCGCCCCAAGAACTCGACGCCTTCCGCGACGAACGACGCCGCCTTAGAAATATCCCCCCCGAACCCCAGTTCGCCGGAGACTTCGACCTCATCGTCGCCGGAACCGGTTTTGCAGGTGCCGCCGCTGCCATCCAGGCCGCCCGACTCGGAGCCCGTGTCGCCCTCATCAGCGACCGCCCCCTTCTCGGCGGAAACGGCAGCAATGAACTCGGAATCGGCCTTAGCAGCGCCGCCGCCCGCCAGCCCAACGCCCGAGAAGGAGGCATCAACGAAGAAATCCGCCGCCTCAGAGACCGCCACAAATCCTTCCGTTACACCGAAGCCCTCGACCGCCTCACCGAGCAGGAACCCAACATCACCGTCTTCCTCAACGAACACGTCTGCCACGTCGATAAACAAGCCCCCCTCCGCATCTCCGGCATCATCGCCGAAAACATCTTCACCGGCCGTCTCTCCCGGTTCACAGGCCGCTTCTTCGTCGACGGGACCGGCGACGGATGGCTCGGCTTCTACGCCGGCGCGAAATACCGGTTCGGCCGCGAGGCCCGGCGCGAATTCAACGAAAGCCTCGCCCCCGAAACCCCCGACCGCGTGACCATGACAGGCTGCCTCATCGGCAACCCCGGCGGCCCCCGCTACGAGGATGCTGGCAAACCCGTTCCCTACGAAAAACCCGCCTGGGCGCCCAAGTTTCCCTCCGAAGAAGAATTCGGACGAGTCATCCTCAGCCCCGAAAGCGCCCCCTGGTGGATGGAGCATTCCGGCGATTTCGACGACATGTGGCAGGGCGAAGAAGCCCGCGACGAACTCATCAAGATCGCCTTCGCCTACTGGGATTTCATCAAGAATATCTGGTCCGGCCGAAAGCAGGCCGAAAACCTCGTCTTCAAACGCCTCTCCATCCTCAACGCCCGACGCGAAGGACGACGCCTAGTCGGAGACCACATCCTCAGCCAGAACGACGTCGAACAGGCCCTCTACTTCCCCGACACCGTCGCCTACGCCGGATGGCCCCTCGACATCCATCACCCCAAGGGAATCTTCTCCGGCAAAGAAGGCCCCTTCATGAGCAATGCCCATGTCCCCCTCAACTTCATCCCCTTCCGAACTCTATACTCCGCCAACATCGAAAACCTCTTCCTTGCCGGACGCGACATGAGCGTCACCCACGTCGCCCTCGGCACCGTCCGAGTCCAGGCCACCCTCTGCATCTGCGGCCAGGCCATCGGAGCCGCCGCCGCCCTCTGCCTCAAGCACCACACCACCCCCCGAGGCATCTACGAAAGCCACATCCGCGAACTCCAGCAACTCCTCCTTAAACACGACCAGTACATCCCCCGCGTCCACAACGAAGACCCCGCCGACCTTGCCCGATGCGCGAAAGCCACCGCCTCCAGCGTCAGCGACCAAGAGGTCTTCAACCTCGAACGCGGCTATCGCGCCGAACTCATGCCCCTCGATGTCCCTCGCGCCACCATGTTCCCCCGAGACGTCCAGCCCCAGATCGACTCCCTCTACATCCAGCTCGCCTCCGACCGCGAAGACCCCGTCGAAATCACACTCCACGTTCGCCAAGCCAGAGATCCCGAAGACTACAAGTCTCAGGAAGATATCGCCGCCCCCACCGCCGTGATTCCGCCCAAGAGCGAGTCCTGGGTCGAGTTCAAAGTTAACCGAAACGTCGACGTCCGCTACGTCTGGGTCTGGCTGGCCCCCATCGAAGGCCTCTCCTGGAGACGCATCGAATCCGCCGCCCTCGACCACTCCATCGCCATCGGAGGAGACGACAGCGGCTGGCAGCACCTCAAAGGCATTCAACAGCATCCCGTCCGAATGGAAAAGCCCCTCGAAGTCAAAGCCCACTGCGGCCCCGAAAACATCATCAACGGTTACGGCCGGATCGAGAGCCCCCTCGATTACGCCTGGGTCTCCGACCCGAATCAGCCCATGCCTCAGTGGGTCCAGCTCGACTTCGAATCGCCCGTCGACATCAATACCGTCTACCTCACCTTCGACACCGACATGAACAACCCGCCCCACGTTTTTCCTCAGATCGATTTTGTCCCGAAATGCGTGCGCGACTACACCCTTGCCTGCTTCGACGGCCACAAATGGATAACGGTAGCCCAAATCCGCGAAAACTTCATGCGTCGCCGCATTCACCGCTTCACCGCAATCACGGCCGCCAGACTCCGCCTGACAGTCCAAGCCACCAACGGCGACCCCTGCGCCCGAGTCTTCGAAATCCGTGCCTATCGCGAATGAGAATGAGGCGCTGGAGAATTCCTATTCCCCACACCGGGACCGATCTATCGGTTCGATAACCGTCCAGAATCCCTACGCCCCTGCCCGGTCGTATCCACTCCAGAACGTCTGGCCCTGCTCGCGCGTATCTCCCCATTCGGTTCGCCAACTCTCGAGTCGCCGACGCAAACGCTCCAGATCCCCGGCGTGCTTCGAGACCTGCGCCAGATTCTGCAACTCATACGGATCCTCCGCGAGATCGAAGATCTGGGTCGTCCGCCGACCCTCTACCACCGTCTCGATCAATTTCAGATTCCCCTCTCGAACGCCCCGCATCAAATGGCGGTAAGCAAGCAAAAGATGATCGCGAATCTCGGCGCCGGAATCTCCCAACGCCGGAATCAGGCTCCTGCCTTCAACCGTGGACGGGATCTGCACACCAATCAGGTCGCAGAGTGTCGGGTAGATGTCGATGAGATAGCAGAACGTCTCACGCCGCGCACCGGCGGGAATGCCAGGCCCTGCCATGATCAGCGGCACGCGTACGCTGTGGTCATAGAGACTCTGCTTACCCATCAAGCCGTGCTGCCCAAGAGCAAGACCATTGTCACCGGCGAAAACAATGATCGTGTTCTCCAGGTGTCCGCTGTCTTCTAAGGACTGAACAACGCGTCCCATCTCCGCGTCGGCGTGGGTAATCATGGCGAAGTACTCAGCCAGGTGCCGGCGGATCGCCTCAGGCGTGCGGGGCCAGCCTTCAAGCATCTCGTCTCGAATCTTCAGTTCCCCGTTGTCGAAGGGATGGCCCCCCATGAAGTTCGGCGGCAGTTCGATCCTCTCCGGATCGTACATGTCCAGGTATTTCTTCGGCATCGTACGCGGATCGTGCGGCGCCATGAACGCGACATAGAGGAAGAACGGGGCCTCGTCGCGGTATTCCTCCAGGAAACGGACTGCGCCATCGCACAGCAATTCACTCGAATGCTTGCCCGCCTCGACATGATCGGCGTTGCGCCACCTCACCTTGTTCGTCGTGAAAGGATCGACGCAAAGAGGGAGTTGCTTCTCGTACGCGCCGGAAGGATCGTAATGATAGGCGGGTACATTCCAGTGGTCGCACATGCCGCCAAAATAGATTTCGTCCCCGTCCCCAAAGGCGCGATTAAAACTATTCTTGCCGTTGTGCCATTTGCCGAGACCGTAAGTCGAATACCCCGCCTGGCGCAACACCTCGCCAAGCATGACGTGATCATCGCTGATCGACTGACCCTCGCCCTCGATATGGAACAGCGTGCGCCCCGTATGGAGCATCGCCCGACTAGGCATACATACGGCACCCGAAGTCCCGCCCATAATATGCGCCTGCGTGAAAGCAGTCCCAAGCGATGCCAGGCGATCCATATTCGGGGTCTGAATTTGTGTGTTGCCAAGTGCCCGGATCGTGCCGAAGCGCTGATCGTCGGTGAAAAACACCACTACATTCGGTTTCGCCATCTCTTCTCTCCCTTTCGTTTACTCCAGCCAACGTCACAGACCTGACGCTAGCCCAATCGCACTTCCAACGCATAGCCGTATGGCGATGCCGGTGCATCATGAAACCTCACCCGAAGCCCGTCCGGCGTCATCTCCCAGTCCACCGGACGATCCGTCCCCAGCATCCGGACGGACCGCACCGGCGAATCCTTCAAAGACCGAATCACGACTTTCTGGTTGCCGGGAGAAGCCAGCGTGATGGCGTAAATCCTGCCCTCCTTCTCGGTGAACCAGATGTCCTCCGGCGTGAAAGAGACCGCAAAACCCATCTTTTCCCGATCCCCGGTCCCTTTGCGGCTCAAGGAGGTCGGCCCTTCCCGAAACACCTTCCAGGCCCGCGTGCCATAGATCGCTTCCCCATTTATCTTCAGCCACGCTCCCACTTCTCTGAGAATCGCGACGCATTCCGGAGGGATGACGCCCTCGGCCGTGGGCCCGACATTCAAAAGATAATTGCCACCTCGGCTGACCACATCCACCAGCCACGAAAGTGTCTCCAAGGGAGATTTCCAGTCCTGGTCGTAGCTCTTGTAGCCCCACGAGTTATTCATGGTGCCGCAGGTTTCCCAATAAGCGCTCCGGATTTCGTCGGGCTCCGGAACATGATTGTCCCCCGCCGACTGGTAATCCCCCAGGTTGCGGGCCACATGGTTCGCGCTGATCCGGGAGTTCGCAAGCGTCTGAGGCGCGTGCTCATAGAGTAGCCGGTAGAAGCGAAAACTATCCGCCTCGGTGATATAGCCCGGAGTATCGAACCACATCAGAAACAGATCCGGATATCGCCGCGCGAGTTCCTCGACCTGTGGCAGGGCCTTCGTGCGCAAATAGTCCTGGAATGATACGGGGGAAGGATCCCAGTGATTCGTGGCGATGCTTCGCAGGCCTTCCACTAACTCAGTCTTGTCCCGGTCCCCGCAATCCCCTCCATCCGTCCAATCGCGGCTGTGCGAATAGTACACCCCGAACCGAACATCATGACGCGGGCAGGCCTTATGAAGTTCATGGACGATGTCGCGCTTGAATGGCGTTCCATCCACGACATTATAGGAACTGGCCTCCGATTGGAACAGGGCGAAGCCATCATGGTGCTTGCTGGTGAGAGCCATGTACCGCATCCCGGCGTCCGCGGCGATGGAAGCCCACGCGTCCGCGTCGAACCCGACGGGGTTAAACCCCTTGGCCAGTTCCGCGTACTCCGCCCGCGGGATCGCCCTGCGGCACATGATCCATTCCGCCACCGCGGGCCCCACGCCACCGTCTTCCATCTTCAAGCCCTTCCACACCCCGCCCGGGATCGAGTAAAGCCCCCAGTGAATGAACATGCCGAACTTGGCCTGGTTGAACTCCTCCAGCGCCTCCCGCTTCGAATCGTGCATCTCTTGCCAGTCGGCAACCGTCCGGTCTGACTGTCTGCCGTCTTTGGTCTCGTCAATTTGTCCCATAATTGTGTCTATGCTCCCTCTTTATCTATGATAGTTTCCTGCCTGTCTGAACCTTCTAACGATACTCCGCGTTCTCCATGCCCCCGATGCTTTCCGGAATATACCCCAGATCGCTCGTCAGAAGAATCTGATCGAGCCGGACATACCATTTCGAGGTGTCAAAGATGACGATTTCCGCCTCGCCCTCTTCCAGATCGAACACCCCGCCATCCTGCCAGGCAAAGCCCTCTTGGCCGTGGGTGCCGAAGGTGGTGGTGGACTTCCGTCCGTTGACGGAAACATCGAAGAAACGAATACCGGGGGTCTTTGTCGCGAAGTCCCGGCAGCGCACCCAGAGACGATAGTTCCCCGACTGCGGTATCACCACCTTCCCGATCGCGCTCCGCTCCCCATCGGTCGACTCCCGGTCCCGGTCCTGCTGCCCGAAGAGAATCGGGGTCAGGATGAAAGGATAGTCCTCATCATAGTCGGATGCGACATTCCAGAGTCCCAGGTGGTCGAATCGAACGGGTTCAATCCATAGATCGGTGCCACGAGAGGCGAACCGGCTCCTGACCTGCCTCTCCCTCTCTTCCCAGTCGCGGCGTATCTTCTGGAACTCCTTTTCACGGGCCAGATAGCCTTCCACGTCTGTCGTATAGCGTCGGATGTAGTCCACATACATCGCATCGCTCTGGATCGGCAATATACCCAGGGCCGTACAGGTCAGCCACATGTGGTGAATGTGATCCGGGAGGACGTGGCGGGCAAGATCAGGATTGTCGAAGGCCAGGCTCATGATCTCGCCATCAAAATAGAGCACAATGAAATCCCCGCAGATCTCCAGACCATAGATGTGGTAGTCCTTGCTGAGATCAAAGGGAAACTTGCGATGCGCCGTATAGATAGGCTGATTGGGGCGTCCCTTTGGATGGATGGGCATATTGAACCCCATCTCGTTCGCCGGCATGGGACCTGAGCGCTCAAAAACGTCGATCTCCACCCACGGAAAGCCGGGATTGTTTTCCACGTTGTATCCGTCGTTCCAGACCGTCCACCACGAAGGATGCCATCCCACGGTAGCGGGCATTTTGGCGCGCACCTCGAAATATCCCTGCCGGAATCCCTTCTTGCTGATGACGCCGCCACCGGAGGTTGGTTTCACCGTGCCTCCGGGCATTTCAACAGGCCCGACCAGAAGGTCGATCTTAAGCGCTCCGTCCTCGATCCGGATGTTCTCCTTGCGATGGGCAATGTCGGGCCGCCCCTTGGCATCAGGCCGGTAGTTCCATTTCGTTTCATTCACGGCCGACCCATCGAACTCGTCTCCCCAACCAAAAACAAATCCCTTCGGGACGTAGGGAGAATCCTCGACCGCCATCGCCTCGCGACCAGGCACAGCGAGAAACGCAATAAACAGGAAAGTGAAGAAGTGCTTCATCGGAAGGGCATCCTTTCCGGGAAAGACCACGTTTTCAGGGCCCAGGGAACATTGCCGGAGCGCAGCCGGGCTTGCTCTTGGTCCCGATAACACCATAGGCACGTACGACCTGCTTGTCATCCGGATTGTGCGCTTTTTCCCAAGTTCGGATGCAGGGCTCAACCCACTGATTCCAGCAGGATTCAGAAGACTACATGTATGTGGAATAGTTCTCGAGAATTGGCTGCCAACAGGACCGTCGACACTCAGTCCATCACCAGACCCCGTTTGATCGCGTAAGAGGTCAGCTCCGCGTTATTCTCCATTCGCATCTTCTGCAAAACCCGCGTCCGATAGGTGCTGATAGTCTTCACGCTGAGAGACAATTGCTCTGCGATCGCCGATGCCGTCTTGCCCGAAGCGATCAGACACATCACCTGGTACTCGCGGTCCGATAGCTGCTCATGCAGCGGACCTTCCTGCCCATTTCCCAGCCGAGCGGCCAGCTCCTCCGCCAGAGTGGTCGTGATGTACCGCCCCCCAGAAATGATACGCCGGATCGCCTCAGCCAACTCCTCTGCGGCCCTGTCCTTCGTGATATAACCCGCTGCGCCCGCCTTCAAGGCCCGAACTGCATACTGATCCTCCGGATGCATACTCAGCACCAGAACCGGAAGCCCGGGACGCGCCTCCTTGATCTCCTTCAGAACGTCCAACCCACTCCTGTTCGGAAGGGAAATATCCAGG
>JABMPG010000255.1 GCA_013203855.1 bacterium | reverse complement strand
TGTCCACCAGACGGGCCTCGATGCGCACCTGGCGCTGGGGAACGTCGAGCTCGCGGACGAGGTCAATGATCGCGCTGGTAATGGCCGGAGGGGCGGTGATAATGATGCTGTTGGCGGCCTTCTGGGGCACGATGCGGACCGTATTCTCTTTGATTCCCTTGACCTTGAGACGGAAGCCGGCGTACTTGTCGCCTGCTATCTCATCCTCGGCATCGTCCTCGGCAAAGACCAGGTTCAGGTCGACCGCAGTCTCGACCGCATCCAGCCAGTTGAGCTGGATGGTGCTGGTCTCGATCATGGGGGTCCGGTTCTGGGACTTGTCCAGCTCGGCCACGATGGACTTGATGTTGGCCAACGTCGGGGGCGGAGCCGTGACGAGCAGGGAGTTCGATTCCTTGTGGTAAGCAATGGCGACCGCCTGTTCCTGGACGTTTTCCAGGTCCGCGCCCCCGCCGCTTGCGACGGATCGTTGGGCAACCAGCTGCACGAACAGTTGCTGAAGATCGGCGGCCACACGCTCGGCATCCAGATACTCGAGGTAGATGACGTCGGTGACTGTCTCGATTCCAGTCTGGCCGATGAAACTGGCCTGGACAATCCGGACGATGTTCTCTCCAGGACTAACCACGAAGGCCAGATCCTGTGTCTTGAGAATATTGTCCAGCGCTACGCCCAGTTCCACATTCTCAAGATGGAGAGTCACAGATCCGGTGACGATCTCAGGGTTCATGAGAATGTTCAGGTTGGCCTTGCGGGCAATAAGCCGCAGCACGTCTTGGAGCGGCGCGTCGCGAAAGTCGAGCACTTCCATCTTCTTGCGGAGGATTTCATTGGTGGTCAGGTCGGGCGCCTTGGCCTCCCAACCTTTCTGGGCGAGAACCGTCATGGACTCCCCATCGGCCTGGGCCAGCATCACAGAAGGCGGAACGCCGCCCGGGGCATGACTCTCGGCAAGGGCTGTTTCCAGGAGGGCGCCGGGGGTCGCCTCCGGCTCGGGAGCCGCCGCCACGCTACCTGAAAAGGTGAGCAGGCAGAGGGCACAGGCGCTTGATATCAGGGCTCGTTTCATGGAACCGGTCACTCTCCTTCCTGAATATGCACAATAAAAGTTTTGTCCGATATGCGGTATTCTACGGCGTCTAAACCGATCTTTTCCACTACGACTTCCATCTGCTGACCCGGAACCATGTCCCCTACTCTGAGGGGATAGGGCCCCACCAGCGCCATCGGGTCCGACTCGTCATAGATGATGCCGGTCGTGTTGTTGCGGACCCAGAGGGGCAGGGTTGTCTCACCTCCGCGCAGGCCGTAGCCCTGCACGCTGAGGGTATCCACTTCGGAAAGATTCTGCCTAGCCTGGCTGAGGAGATTTTCACGCATCTCGGGCCGCAGCCACACGTCCTGGACCGAGGCGACCAGCCGGAGGACCTGGCGGTAAGCACGCCGGGCCAGATCGAGGTCCTGGTCTGCCCGGGCCTGCTTGCCGATCGTGTCCAGTTCCTCAGTCATGACCCGGAGCCGAGCCCAGGGAATGAGCATCGGATCACGTCGCCCCTGCGGATCGTAGATGAAATCCGGGTTTTCCCCAAGGAGCTTGCGGACCTGCGGGTTTGCCTGGAGCAGAGAAATAGGGGGGTAAGGCTCGGTAAGTTCCAAGTTCGAGCCGGCCGAAACCACCGGTTCGTCGTCCCGGTTTGGATTGTCCAAGCTGGTCACGGACATGATCTCGGCGATCTTGCGCATCTGACCGGACAGTTGCTGGGCGTGGGCGGGCATGATTGCCGCCAAGGCCAGGCATCCGGCCAGAAAGGCCGCCCATCTCCTCAGTCTCGCGGGGGGGGATTGTGGAAAAGCGCTTGCGCCTTTCATACGTCGGCTCCTTCTCTGCGCGGAATCAATTCGAAATCAGCATAAAGGTCGCAATCTGAACCTTGATGGGGTGCAAACTGGGACGGTCCAGGTCATTGTCGACCTCCAGTGTCTTCACCCGCATGAAGCGGTCGGGGTTCTGCTCGACCAAGTTCAGGAAATGTCCGATCTCATGAAATCGGCCCCGGGCGAGAATCCCGTAGGGGATTTCGGCGAAGCGGTCGTACTCCGCCACCTTGCGGGGAGACAGCTCCAGCGTATTGATGCCGGTGATCTGCAGGATGTTGCGCAACGCGATGAGGAAGCCCTGGGACTCGCGAGTCTGGGGAAGGCGCTTGCTGGCCTGGGCGATGGTCTGCTCGATCTCGTCCCATTGCCCTTCGGTCATCGCCTTGAACTCGTTGATGGTCCGCTGCTCCTCGGCCAATTCATCGTATTGTGCTTCGAGCTCGCCAAAGCCCTTCTCGGCCGACTCCAGTTCGGCCCGGCCAAACATCATCCAGTACCAGAAAATCACGCCGAGCCCCAGCGCACCGACCACTATGACTCTCATGATTATCTTTTTCTGCTCGGGAGTCAGGTTCATGGCTTCGTCTCCTCCTGCCCGGCCGGAGCCGGCCGCAACTTGGACTGCATGGTCAACTGATCCATGGGCCGCTCGTCCGGTTTCATCTTCTCCGTCGTCAGAATCAACTCAAAGGTCCACACGGGCAACGCGTCGATAACCTCGATTTCCATGGGCCCCAACTCGATATCGATATTGATCGATTCCGAGCCACCTGTCCGGGTGAAACCATGGCGGAAAGTGCGAACCTCGCCGTTGAGGTTGACCGTTTCATACTCTTGCATGCGACGGCGGAATTCGATGACCTTGTCAATGCGATCGGCGCCTTCCTCTTGGAGAAGCGTGGCGGCCTTGATGTGCAGAATCTGGGTGATGACTGGCTTCTCCACCTTGTCCGGCTCATCAGGCAAATTCTCGAGCTTCCGGCTCTTCTCGCGCTCGTTGGGAATGCGCTCTATCGACCGCTTCTTCTGCTGCCATTCGTCTTGGACCCGCTTCGACTCATCGGTCTCCACCATCTCAACTTCTTCTTCCAACTGGATCTTGGTGATGTAGATGCCCTCGGGAATCATGCTTGAGAGCATGTTGATCTTCTCGGCCCACAGGATGCGGTTGTCCGGCATCAACTGGGCGATGATCTCGATCTGGTTCTGCATCAGGGTCCACTTGGCGAGGCGCTCAGAATAGGCCTCCCGGTCTCTCTCCAAAGTCTTCTTGAGAGCGTTGACCCGGATCTTCTGCGCTTCCTCTTTTTCCTTGGCGGCGCGAATGGGCTCATAGACGCGGGAATATCCGGCGTACCCCCAGGCGGCGATAAAGAGAAGGACGAGAAGTAAAACAAATCCCTTGAAAAGATTCGGGGAGGTCGCCCCACCGGGTCTACGGGCGGACCGGGACGCTTTTCCTTGGAGTTCGGGCGGAAGCAGGTTGATCCGTATCATGGCTGTCAGTCCACCACCTTTCTCATTGCCAGACCGATGCCCACGCTCAGCAGGTTCTTTTGTTCCTTCAGAAGGCTGGCGTCGATGTCGGGACCCGTGACGGGAATTCGCCGCAGCGGGTCGATCACCTCGACGGGGAGGTTCAGTTCCTGCTGGAGATAGGCCGGAAGGTCCAGCATGTTGGCCGTTCCGCCACCGAGGATCAGTTTGGTCACGGGTGATTCGGGCGACTGGTTCTGGAAGAACTGGATAGATCGCCGGATCTCACCGATCAGATTGTTCAGGGTGTTCTGGATCGCTCGCTGAGTGGTCACATCTTTGGGAGATCCCAGATCCTGCTCCCCGGTCATAGCCTCGACGGTGGAGCGGATGGAGTCCATGATTTCATCGCCGGCCTGAAGGGGCTGCGGCTCTTCTTCTTCCTGACCGGCCGGGCGGGGAGCGCCCTTCTGGCGCTTGAGGGCCTCCGCCTCGGTAAACGAAATCTCGAGCCGCTGCTGCAGGGCGTGGGTGATCGTGCTCCCCCCGATAGAGATGTCGCGGGAGAATTTGGGATATGGGCTATGCAGTTGACTCCCCCACGTACAAGATGTAGTATGTAGCCCATGGAGGACTACCCGAAAACGATCTCGGAGTTTGAAGAACGGTTTGCCAGCGAGGAAGCCTGTCGCCAGTATTTGTATCAGGTGCGTTGGCCGCAGGGTTTTCAGTGCCCTCGTTGCGATTCTGATGAAGCCTGGTCTACGAAGAGAGGCTTGTACCAATGCAAGGAATGCTCTTCTCAGATCTCCGTCACTGCCGGGACTATCTTTCAGGACACCCGAAAGCCTCTGCGCCAGTGGTTTCGCGCCATGTGGTACGTCACCAATCAAAAGCACGGTGTCAGCGCTTTGGGATTGCAGCGCTTTCTGGGGCTTGGCAGTTATCATACCGCCTGGACATGGCTGCACAAACTGCGCCGTGCCATGGTGCGTCCCGGCCGCGACCGATTGCATGGACTTGTTGAGGTGGACGAAACATATGTCGGCGGCGAACATTCCGGCAAACGAGGGCGTGGCGCGGAAGGCAAGGAGCTGGTGGTGATTGCTGTTGAAGACAAAGACGAGGCGCTGGGGCGCATTCGTTTGTGCTTGGCTGCGGATGCGTCGGCTGCGAGTTTGACGCAGGCCGTTCAAGAGTGCGTGGAACCGGGTTCTACGGTAAGAACTGACGGATGGCGAGGGTACAACGGGTTGAAAGCGGAAGGATATGCTCACAAAGTGATTCGCGGTGAATCCGTCGTGGGTGATAATCTGTTGCCACTGGCCCATCGCGTGGCCTCATTGCTCAAACGTTGGATATTGGGAACGCATCAGGGAGCCGTTCGTCCTTCGCATCTGGCATATTACCTGGATGAGTTCACATTTCGTTTCAATCGCAGAACTTCTCGTTCCCGCGGCAAACTTTTCTACAGATTGGTTCAGCAAGCCGCCGCGATCCGGCCTGTGACCGAAAAACAGATCAAGGGAGAAAGTGCGGATCGGTGAAGTACAAGATGTTGTATGTACAGGAGTCAACAGCATAGCCCTATTTGGGATATCCCGCGGAGTAGACGGAAATGGTGGTGATGTCGCCGCCGATGTTTACCAGCGCGACGACCTCCTGGGGGTCGGGATCGTAGTTAATTTCGTAGCAGTTCAGAAAGGCAAAGGAATCGACGTCTACCGTAACGGGAGTCAGGCCGGCGTCTCGGATGAGGTTGACATGCTCGTTGATGTGGTCTTTGCGCGCACAGACCAGAAGAACATCCATCCGGCGGGTCTGGCCCTCTCCGGAGTACCCGATGACCGCCGAGTCGATGTTGACGTCCTCGACGCGAAAGGGAATGTATTCCTCGGCCTCGAAGCGCAGGGCGTTCTTGACTTCTTCCTCGGGCATGGGCGGGAGTTGGATGTACCGGACGATGATGGCTTCGCCGGCGACGGCGGAGACGGCCTGAGAAACGCTGATTTTCGCTTTAGTCAGCGCCTGCTGCACCGCTTCCAGAACCGCCCGCCGCTGAGAGGCGGCGTCCCGGGGCTTTTCGCCGGAGGGGTAGATCTCCTGAACGGCGAATTTCTCCAGTTCGATCTGTTTGCCCTTCTTTTTCAATTGGACGGCTTTGACAAGACGGGATCCGATGTCCAGGCCGATCGTGGGACGTGAGAGAAGTGCCATTTAGGTTCCTCTTTCAGATGCGCTGCAGGATGCCTGCCTCCCGCGGGTACAGATATTCCCTATCCGTATCGGTATTGCATCCTGGAAAGATAACCCCGGAAAGTGGAAAAACGCGGCTTCGAATTTCCGGGCGGAACGAAGCAATGGGAATATGCGGCACCGGTCATAGCGAGACAGCGGGCATCCCTGACGCCAAAGGAAACCAGATATCCGCCAGAAAGGCCCCGGTCCATTCGGTCCGTGACGCCTGCCTTCAGCGCGTTCGGGAAACAGGCAACCCCCGCTCAACCGACTGAAGGTCACGCGCACACAAACGCAGACGATACGCCAAAAAGACGTGCCCTTGGCAGTGTTCTTACGCATGGAGAGTTCTTACCACATCCAACACCCGACATATCCATCGCATACAGGGGGGACCGATGCAAGAAAAAAAGATCCTCTGACCATTGTCCTCGACGCTTCACGGGGCAGAGGAGGCAGTACGCGTGACGCCCCGGCGGCGAGGCGATTTCTGGCTGCCGTCTGGGGGGTGGCCGATCCCGCATGAATTGTTGCGTCTCGGGGGCTTCACGCACCCGCTGTGGCGCGATCTTCCCTTCCCGAAGGGCGCAAGACCCCTTGGTTTCAAGGCCCAAAACTGTTGCGCACAGGCGGCGACTCGGCGCGCGCCGATCAGCATCGGCATCTGACCCAAGGAAGCCACCCAAGCCATCTCGCTATTCGAGGCCAGTAAACTCCTCTCGGTCCTCATAGGCCAAACGCGTCGTGCCCGTAAGTTTGATCAGCGCTCCGGCGAGTAGACCGCACCCAAGGGCGATTGCAACGGTGACGACTATGCCAATGAGCTGTGCCCGGGCCACGCCTGGCACTACCCATAGAACAATCAAGCCACCCAGCAGCCCTGGCATCCCGTGCAGATTATGAACACCACAGGTGTCGACGACCTTAAGTCGCGCATCCAAGGCCGGTTGAACGAACACATACCCGAGGACACAGACAGCCCCGGCCAGCAAACCGATTCCGAAAGCAATCGTCGGGGCCACAATATTACAAGTCGCGCCGATGGCCACACCGCCAGCCAGAGCCGCATTCGCCATGTCGGCAATCGAGGTTTTGCCCTTGCGAAGCAGCGCACTCAATAGATAGGTGCTTATGGTAGCGCCCGACAGTGAGAGCACGGTGTTAACCACGGTTTGCGGCATTTCCTCAAGAGGAACGATGGCGCTGCAGAAACTGGGCCAGAACAGCCACAATACCATTGAACCAAGCATCGCAAAACGATCAGAAGTGACATCCGATTCAATCGATTGACGGCGCTGTTGGCCGGTAGTCAGAACCAGCGTTAATCCTATGCCGAAATAGGCGCCAAAAGCGTGGATGATAATCGATCCGGCGGTATCCACGAACCCGCGTGTCACGCCCAACCCGCCATCCAACACCAGCCATTCATTCAACAGATACGCTGGAACCAACAAGAGCGCCAGCAACGCGTATTGGAAGACCCGTAGACGTCCGAGCACGGCACCCATGGCAATCAATGCAGAGGCCACGGCGAATTCCGCATAAAGCAAGGCTTTGATCGTGCTCGGCGCAATGGGTTCACTACAGAGGATTCCCGAAGCGCGCAACAGCAGGTAGAGCGGAAGACCGACTGCCACTACCAGATAGGTGCCGGTTGTAGCGCCATACCCGTATTTCCGGACGAACACCATGAGAAACCCGAACCCCACCAGCAGCATCGCCAGGATGTGAATGGCAAAGTTGTACTGCGCCACCTGTTGCACTCCATTGACAACGGGAACCAGCCCGTCTTCGCCGGCCCAAGCTCCTGGGCACAATAGACACAGACTAGCAACACACAGAAATGTACGACCGAAATTCTTCTTCATCAGGTTTCTCCATAAGCCACGTTTGATCGGAATGACTCTTCAGTTTTCACTGTCGTCCCACAGGACAAGTTAAAACACAGGTCGGTTTGCGGGTAGGATTCTCCTGACGATTTCACCAGCGGCTCATGCCGCGAAGGAGAGTTCCATGGCCCGCAAACCGACACGCGCAAATCTAGGCGTACTTCATCAACTA
>JABMPG010000254.1 GCA_013203855.1 bacterium | reverse complement strand
GGAATAAGTAGCCAGTAGTCAAGCAGCCGATATTCTGGGGGCAAATCGCGGGGCGAAGAGACGGATGTTGGGTGCAGGCGGGAAGCGGATGAGAGAAAGGCGATAGTATGGACCATTTTGCGGCTGGCGATTCCTCTCCAGTGGAGATGCCGGCGACCCGTTCCCCCCGGCGTCCCGGAACTCTTCTCGTGCTTCTCTCGCTGACTTTGATCGTCGTCGGCACTTTCGGTCTGGTTCACTGGTGGGACTACCTGTCGGGGACGGTTCGGATCAATCACCTCTATTATCTTGGGCACCAAGGGGAATGGGATGAGGTGACGCGCCGTCTGAGCCTGGTTCCGCCCGCAGCCCGCAGGTCGCCACGATACACATGCATGCAGATGGAGGCCTTTCTCCATCAGGCGCGTCTGGCCGAGGCGCTCCGTCTGATCCAGGCGGAGCCTCTGAAGTATCTCGCGAAGGACGACCGGCGACAGATGCCTTTCGACCGGCTGGCGGGGTTCGCCCTTCTCATGACTGGGCAGGATGCACTGGCCATGGCCCGGTTTCTGCGCCATGGGGCCGATCCTCTCTGTCGGGAACTGGCCGGGCTGGTGAGAGACGTGGTCGAAGGGAGTGAGGCAGACCCGTCGAAAGGGGGCGCGGCGGAGATTCTGATCGTGGAGGACATGATCTATCCGGATCACTACCTGTAGACGGTTCGATATCTGCGCGGACGCATCGCGTTGGAGGCGGGGCGTGAGCAGGATGCGGTGCGCTATCTCGAGGAGGCATGCCAGGGATTCCCACACCAGGCGCCTTTCCACCATGCCCTGGCCCGGGCCTGTCTGGCCGAGGGACATTTGGACCGGGCCCTGGTGCACCTGAGAATCGCCTCTCTCGAGATACAGAACGAGAAGCGACATGGTTACACGGAACACGATGTGGTCGAGTTCGAGGGAGAGGTCGCCCTTGAGGTTCTTCCCCTGGCCCGGCGGCGGGAAATGTCCGACTTCTGGAGGTTTCTGAGAGATCTGCGACGGGTGGTTCCCGACGACCGGATCCGTCCGAGGCTTGTTCAGAATTCGCGTCCCAGCGGTCTGGCCGACTTGTGGGAGTGGAGCCGACTGTTCGAGGTCTATGCGGGGGAGGACTGGACGTCTTACCGCGAGGAGAGCCTTTCCGAGCATTGCCAGCGGGTTCTCGCCGGGCTGGAGTCCGTGACGAGGGGCGAGATTGCAGCGAACGGCGTCGTGAGCCTTCAAAACGAGATGGGAGCGGAAGGTGGACTCGATCTTTTCGCGAAAGGGGTGCGCCTGAAGGAAACCGCGCTGCACCGCACGGGCGAGAACATCTCCATGACAGTCCCTATTCCCTCCGAAAACATGCGGGACGCCGCGGTGCTGTTTCGCCTGCGGGGCAGCAGCCGCCAAGGCGTTGGGCCGGGGTGCGAGGTGAGGCTGGGACCGGATCAATACCGGATCGCACCGGGCGACGAGTGGAAGTGGTATGCGATACCCGCTCCGAAGGTGGCGCCGGGCGACGTCCGTCTCAGTTTTACGCTGAATGGCGATTATGTTCCGGGCTACACCGATCTGGCGGATCGGAAGACCGGAATCTCTATATTTCAAATGTGATGCTGTGTTATCTGCGCTGAAAGGCGATTTTTGCTATCGAACCGATAAATCGATTCAGACCTCTTGACGTGCCTGCCGTCGCAGACCCAGTGTGCTTATCCGAGACCGAAGAATTTCAGGATGCGGGTGCGCAGGCCGGCTTTGATCCGCTCGGTTTCGGCTGAGAGGTCTTTTTCGGTTTTTCTCTTTTCCATCTCGGCGGCGTCGGTCTCGAATACTTTGGCGCGTTGTGCCGTGCGTTCGGCAAGGATGCGGCTGATCTGATCGACGATGGCGGGGTTGGGCTTCAGGAAGTGCTGGAAACTCTCGCGGCTGAGGACGGAGAGTTCGGTGTCTTCGAGGGCACAAACCGTGGCGCTCACGGGCTCGCCGGTCAGGAGGGTATGCTCGCCGAAAAAGTCGAGTGGGCCCAGTTCCGCCAGGAGTTTCGCGCCGCCGGAAGGGGGTCTGTATTCGATCCGGACGCGGCCGGAATCGATCAGGTAGAGTTTGTCGTTGCCCGCGCCCTGCTTCAGGATCGTCTCGCCACGCGTATAGATCGTCTCATACATTTCCCGGGCGAGGGTTTGCCGTTCTTCCTCGGTCAGCGGAGCGAGGAAATCGACCTGTTCGAGCTTACGCACCTTGACTGTGATGGCTTCCGGGGATTTCGGGTCGTGGGCTTGGCGCATGTAGACGTTGCGGATAGGGAATGGGATTTCGATCCCTTCGCGTTTGAAGG
>JABMPG010000253.1 GCA_013203855.1 bacterium | reverse complement strand
GTGCTTTCTGATCGGCGGGGATGTCGGACGCGCCGACTGCTGGCGGTATGTCGGCACCGCTTTCGGCACCGTGATCTCCGGCCGTCCCCTGACACGTCGCGTTCCGGAGGGCCGCCACACGCTCTGGATCACCGGACCGCTGGGCGGAGCCAACCGAGCGGCGGCCCAACGCCATCCGCCGCCACAGTTTCCGTTGCGGCTCAGTGCGGCGGAGGTCATTCGGGAGCTGGGCGCCGCCTGCACGGATACCAGCGGAGGCTTCTTCGACGCGGTCTGGAACGTGCACCAGGCCACCCCTGGGGCACGGATAGAGATCGACCTCGGCGCCCTGCCCCTTGCGCCGGGTGTCGCGGAGTTCGCCGCTGGGGTGGGCATGCCCGCCGAGGCTTCTCTCCTCGGGGGGGCCGGCGAGTACGAGTTGTTCTTCGCGGTCCCAGAGGAGTGCCCAGATAGGGGTCTCGCCCGGCTGGAAGAGGGGGGGGCGAGGAGGATCGGCAGCGTTGCCTGGCAGGGCCCCGCTGGGGTGTTCCTCCACCACGGCGATTCAGGGCCCCCGGCCGGGACAGTGCCGCAGGCCATGCCGACGTTCCAGGCCATGACGGATCCCCCTCCCTGTCCGCGTGCCGCCGGAACGGTCGAGAACCACCTCCGGGAGGTGGCGGCCATGGCCGCGAAGCTGTTTGGGAGCCTTTCGTGAACGACGGCAACGGTGGCGGGAACGGCGGCGGCCACGACGCACGGGCCCTCGTGTTCAGGCCTCTCCGCCTGGGGGCGCTCACCCTCCGCAACCGTCTGATCCGATCGGCTACCTACGAGGGGCTGGGCGATAGGCAGGGCATGCCACGCGTCGAAGAGCTGACGCGACTCTACTGCGACCTGGCCTCTGGAGGCATCGGCGCCATCGTTACGGGCTTCACCGCCGTGTCCCAGGATGGGCGGGCAATGCACTCGGGCCAGTGCGGCTTCGACAGCGAAGCCAAGGCCGACGCCTGGAGACGGGTCCGCGAGGCGGTGCGTGCGTGCGACCCCGATGTACCCATGATCGCACAGCTCGCCCATACCGGACGCCAGACGCTCGAGACCGCCACGGGGAAGCCGGTGGTGGGTGCATCGTCCCGTGCCTGCACGTACTTCAGACAGCCTGTCCATGCCCTGGACGAGGTTGGGATCGAACGCATCATCGAGGCCTTTGCGGCTGCGGCGCTGCGGGCACGGGATGCCGGGTTCGACGGAGTTCAGATCCACGCGGCCCACGGGTACCTGATTCACCAGTTCCTGTCGCCGTGGACCAACCGGCGAGAAGACCGGTGGGGCGAGAAGGACCGCTTCTGTCTGGAGGTCGTCGAGCGCGTTCGGGAACGCTGCGGGCCTGGGTTCTCGGTGTGGATCAAGCTGAGCGGGGAGGAGGACCGTACTCCCGGCGTGCGGATTGCGGACACGGTGCGAACCGCCCAGCGGCTGGAAAGCGCCGGGGTCGACCTTCTCGAAGTCAGCTACGGGACCATGGAAACCGCACTGAACATCATTCGGGGGGCCTGCCCGGTGAATGTCATCCTGAAGGTAAACCCCCTCTTCTCCCACATTTCGCCCCACTGGCGCCCTCTGTGGAAGGCCGTCGTGGGTCCCAAGCATCTGTATCGTCTCAAGCGATTCACGCCCAACTACAACCTCGCAGCTGCTACGGCTGTGAAGGAGGCCGTCTCGGTTCCGGTAGCCGTGGTGGGCGGAATCCGGTCGCTGGACGATGCGATCCAGTGCCTTCAAGGTTCCGGAGGTCCCGGGCTCGACGCGGTCGGTCTCTGCCGGCCGCTGATCCGGGAACCGGATCTTCCTGCCCGATGGCGCAACGGTGCCGCTTCCAAGAGCACCTGCACCAACTGCAATCTTTGCACGGTCTACTGCGACGGTGCCGTTCCTACGGAATGTCGGACACCGCACCGCGCCGCCGATAAAGGGAGGTCGTCATGACAGTCATTACCGCACCGGTAGAAATCCGGCACTTCGAGGACTTCGCAGCCGGGAACGGGGAAGCGGACATCTTCCGGAAGGTGGAGGGTCTGAACGAATGCCTCCACGAGCAGGCACAGCCTTGCATGGACGGTTTGGGTCTGCCCCTCCTTGGCCCACCGGCGCCCAACACGTCCATTCTGGACGACGATGGCAGGCGCCATGACGTCATCATGCTGGGTTCGAACTCGTACCTGGCGCTCACCACCCACCCGCGTGTGGTCGCTGCCGCCAAGGAAGCATGCGATCACTATGGGTACGGCATGGGCGCGGTGCCTCTGTATGCGGGAAACACACCCCTGCACCGGGAGCTGGAGGAGACGTTGGCGCTCTTCCTCGGCAAGGAGGACGCGATCCTCTTCCCCTGCGGATACTCCGGCAATGTGGGGGTGATCTCCGCGCTGTGCGGTCCGGGGGACGTGGTCATCAACGATGCGGCGAACCATGCCTCGATCTTCGACGGGGCCCGGTTGAGCGGGGCCGAGATCAAGGTATTTCTGCATCGAAACGTCGAGCATCTGGAGCGGGTGCTCCGGCGCCTCCCCGATGACACCAAGGGCCGCCTGATCGTCACCGACGGGGTCTTTTCCATGGACGGAGACCTGGCGCCGCTCGACCGCATCCTGCCCCTGGCCCAGAAGTACGGTGCCCGGGTGATGGTGGACGATGCCCACGGCATCGGTGTGGTGGGCCCGACCGGAAGGGGTACGCCGGAGCACTTCGGGTGTCTCGCCGAGGTGGACGTGCTCTTCGGAACGCTGAGCAAAGCTCCCGGGGCCATCGGCGGGTACTGCGCCGGATCCCGGGAGCTGATCAACTACCTGCGCCTCTACGCTCGGACGTATTTCTTCTCGACAGCACTCCCGGCACCCGTGGTCGCGGGCGCACTCGAGGTTTTTCGCCTGCTCATGGAGGACCCGAGCATCCACGATGACCTTTGGCGAAACGTGGTCTACCTGCG
>JABMPG010000026.1 GCA_013203855.1 bacterium | reverse complement strand
GGCTTTCCGAATGAAGGCCGCGTCCTCCGCGCCGGTATCGTCCGGCCTGAGCCAGAGGTCGTCGGCGAATGTGCGGTACCAGTCTCTCATGTCCCCGTGGTCAACTTTGCGATGGCGATTCAAGGCGAAACCAACGGGTGAAGGGTACCCCACCCGTTTCTGGAAAGCAACCCGGTTGTGATCCCCGCCCGTGCCGCCTCACCCTGCTCGGGCAAGCGTATGTGGGTCGCGACGAACCTGCGGGGGAAGGGCGAATTCAAACGGTGGATGAAGCCATGGGTCAATCCCTGCTTCGATGTCAGACAAGCAAGCGCCGGGTCGCGATGCCCGCCCATTCTTCGAGGGAAGCGAGATCGAGCGGCTCCAGGCGAAGGCCCTTGAGATGCTTCACGACGACGGGGCCGTCTTCGCCCAGAAAGCCGCTGTAGAGAAAGACGCCTTCCGGCGCAAGATGCTCGAGAAGCGTCGGGAGATGGGACGACACGCGGTCGAAGAGGGCGTTGCAGACGATCAGATCGAAGACCTCGTCCGCGCCAAGCACATCGGAAGAGCCGATCCGATATGCAATGCGGTCCACCGGAACACCATCGGCGTTCAGCTCGCGATTGTTCTCGAAGTTTCCCAGGGCGTCGGGGTCGATCTCAATGCCTACAACTGCGGAAGCGCCTAGCGCGGCGCAGGCGAAGGACAGAACGCCCGACCCGGCGCCGAAATCGAGAACACGGGCGGCGTTGGGCAGATTGCCCTCAAGCATCCCCAGGCACAAACGGGTAGTCGGATGCGTGCCGGACCCGAAGGCGCAGCCAGGCTCGATCCGGATGATGAGGGTATCTTCGGCAGTCTTGGCAAGGTCGCGCAGGGCGGCCTGCGCGTCCCACCAGGAAGGAAGCACTAGCAGCCTGTCCCCGACCGCTATGGGTGTGAAAAACTGGCGCCACTCGGTGGCCCAATCCGCTTGAGGAATGACGATCGGGCGAACCCGGAGGAGGCCCTTGTCCCACGCTTCCGGAAAGACCTGGCTCAATTCATCGGCGAGTAGGCCCCCGCACGCCCCAAGGTCGGCGTCCCGGGCGAGATAAATCCGCAGGACGTGATCGCGGGGATCCTCTGAGCCCGAGCCGCTCCTGCCCCGAAGTTCCTGGAGATAACGGCTTTCGTGCCAGGTTTCTCGAGAGGTCCCCAAGAGAACCCCGTCGGCAAGAGTGGCGGCGACGATCTCCGCCGCGCCATCGAGCAGTTCGGGAGGGCCTGCAACCTCAAATCCGGGCCAATCCGCCGCCGTCTCGCTCATGGCCGGTCTCTCCTGGGCCGGGGCCTCCTCTCCGCTTGGGGCTCTTCGCCTTCCTTGCGCGATTTGCGTTTGAAAACCAGACGCAGGGGACAACCTTCGAAACCATAGGCTTCGCGCAACTGGTTGACCAGATAACGCTCGTAGGAAAAGTGAATCATATCGGGATTATTGACGAAAAAGGCGAAGGTAGGCGGGCGGGTGCCAACCTGAGTAACGTACTTGATACGCAGTTGTTTTCCACCGCGCCACGGAGGGGACAGCCGGATGGTGACCTCCTTGAGCCATCGGTTCAGTTCCGGCGTGCCGATCTCCTTGGTGAATTCGGTGTAAACGCGATCCACGGTCTCCAGGATGCGATGAACGCGCTGACCCGTCTTCGCGGAGACGAGCATGATCGGCACGTGTTGAAGAAAAGGCATTTCGTCGCGCAGATTCTTGGCGAACTCTCCCGCGGTGGCGTTGCCCTTTTCGGGCAGATCCCACTTGTTCACGATAAGCACGCACGCCCGAAAGGCCTCAAAGGCGAAGCCGGCCACGTGCTTGTCCTGCTCGGCGATGCCCTCCGAAGCGTCAATCATACACAAGGCCACATCGCACCGCTTCAGACTGGTCTGGGCGGCCAATGCGCTCAGCTTTTCCATCCCCGGCTCGATCTTTCCCCGACGCCGCAGTCCCGCCGTATCGATCAGCGTGTAGACCCGCTCTTCCCCTTCTCCTTCGCTTTCCGGATCGGGTTTGATGCGGAAAGTGGTGTCGATCGTGTCCCGGGTCGTGCCGGGAATATCGCTGACGATGACCCGTTCCCGTCCGAGAAGGGCGTTGACCAGGCTGGATTTCCCGACGTTGGGACGGCCGATAACGGCAATCCGAATGCCTCCTTCGTCCCGGCGGTTGCCACGCGCCTTCTCCCCGGCTGGAAGGTGTTCCAGAACACGGTCGAGAAGATCCCCTACGCCGCTGCCGTTCAGGGCGCTGATGGGAAAGACCTCGTCATGTCCCATCTCATAGAAGGCATAGGAATCGGGTATTCGGTGGGGCGCGTCGCACTTGTTCACCGCGAGAAGGGCCGGCTTGGTGGCGCGACGCAGAAGATCGGCCACGTCGCGGTCAACGGGGTTATTCGGCTCCTCGAGGTCGACGAGAAAGATGACCACGGCGGCTTCGTGCATCGCGATGAGGCTCTGCACGCGCATCTGCTCATAGATGGAATCGCGAGGATTTGTTTCATATCCTCCCGTGTCCACGAGCCGAAACTCGCGTCCGCCCCACTCCGCAATTTCGAAATTGCGGTCACGGGTCATGCCAGCAGTATCCAGAACCACCGCCTTGCGCCGGCCCACGATGCGGTTGAACAGCGTCGACTTGCCCACATTGGGCCGCCCGACGATCGCCACGGTGGGAAGGTGGGAGTGCAGAATTTCCAACTGGGGAGCCATGCTGTTTCCTTCTTTCGACGCGAGATTCAAACCCGCGAACTCTGCATTCTATCGGAAGAACGCCCATTAGCCAAGGGTTTCCGGCATAGAAGACGCGCGCCGGGTGCATCTCAGGTATTTGAGGGGTCAGGCAGTTCTTTGGCTCTCCCAGTGGGAATC
>JABMPG010000252.1 GCA_013203855.1 bacterium | reverse complement strand
GATCACGGCGAGGCCTGTGGGGCGGGCGAGATAGGCGAGTCCGGCCAGGAGCCCGGCGAGGATCGAGAGGTCGATTTCGCGTTTGCCGGGGTTTTCTTCCTTCTCGAGAATCGGCATGAGGCACAGGATCGTTCCCAGGACCAGGCAGAGGTAGAGGGGTTCGGTCCAGGGGAAGACGGAGGCTTTGACGAGGCTGGGGTTGAGAGCGGCGAGGCCAGCCGCGAGAGCCGCCAGTCCCACCGGGGGCAGGCCACTGGTCGAACTCGAAGTCTCGGGATCCGCGGGGGCGTCCGCGCAGGCGAGGGCGCCGGCGCCACAAGGACACAGACCTGCGGTGCGCTCACTGAGAAAGTAGACCATGAGGATGACGAAGAGGCCGAGGATCAGGTTGAGTGCGTCGGCCGCCGCGAGCCGTCCACCGAGTCGATAGAGAACGCTCAGGAGGATGGGGTAGAGGGGCGGGCGTTCAGCGATGGCCGAATGCCAGACGGGGTGATCGGTGAAGAAGTGCCACTTGATGGAGTGGACGAAACCGCGGCCCTCGGCCAGATTCCGCGCTATGTTCAGATAGTCGAGGGCATCGGGAGAAATGTTGCGCGAAGGGAAGAAGAGGACGAGACGCGCGGCGGCGGCCAGAAGAATCACGCAGAGGATCAGGGCCAGACGATGATTCATCGGCCGAGTGTAGGCGGACCGTCGTTTCCTCGCAACGGACAAATCCGGGGATTCCATCTGCTCTCTGCCCGAGTTACGCGTTCCTTCTCACCGGAATCCAGACCGACACGGGGGATTGCGGACCGGTGGTCTCGGCCTCTTTCCCCTCAATCGCCGCCTGGCCTCGGTTCGGAAGATGTTTCTCCGAGGTGGCATGGCGATCCTGGCCCTGATTCCGGTCCGACCCCACTCATAGGCTGGAAGCCAATACCCCTTCCGGCAAGCCACCCCCTATCCGCAGGGACTGGTCTCAGTTCTCGCCTTCCACGATTCGGATTTCCTCTTCGGTCAGTCCGTATAATTCGTACACCAGACAGTCGATCTCCGCGTCGGTCGTCGTGATGGCGTTCTGCAATGTGGCTTTTTCGGATTCTGACTTGGCTTCGCGCAAGTTCGCGCTGAGAGCAAGCATTTTCTCTACCAGTGTCACCAATCGGTTGTGGCGGGCTTTGTCGGCACGGTTCTTTAGGTCAATCTTGGGGAATGGAAGCGAACGTGTTTCCTTAAGAACAATCTTTGGAAAATCATCCCGTTGGGCAATGTTCGATTTTTGGAGAAAGAACCAAGAGAGCAGGCGGCTATTGAAGCACCCAAGTAGAAAACTTATATCCGGATCGCCAGCCAACGGCAATGCGCTCTGCATGGACTTATTGGTCACGAAGTCTTTGGTTACTTTCACTGCTTGAATCTGAAACTGGCGGCTTACCAATTCGCGAATCAACAGCCGGGGGCCCTGGAAGTAGCGGACCGGTTTCGGTTCGGCGAGCGTATCATCGAAACGTATGTAACGCGCTGGACCTTCATCCAAAAAATAGCGGCGCACCGTCCCTTGGAAAGCGCGAAGGCTGGTCCTATGAGTTGGTTTCTCTGTCAGATTGAAAGGCGTGACTCCGCGTTGGATGTCTGCGTAGTTCGAGAATGGAACGCCATTTTTCTCCAGTTGCCGTATCAGAGATGTTGAGCGAGAGTCTGCGTAAGTGAGAAATGTATCATTTCCATTCGTAAACCATTCGACAAACTCCGTGGTCTGCGTGCCTTGAGCGAATTCAGTGGTGCTCTGAATCTTTTGTCGCTTTTTGAAAGTTTTTAGAGCGACCAGATTCTTCTCTGTCCTCGGCCATATAACCGATTCTTTCCGTTTTATCGCTGCGTAAACTGTCGTGTCCACATAGGCATCAGCGAAAACATCATAGGGCAAGTTTACAAAGACGGTCGGGTCGGTTTCGCAGGCAATGAATCGGCGCAGGGCGGGGAATCTTGCTCCGCTATACCATCCGGTTGGGACAATCATCGAAACAAAGCCGCCCGGTCTAGCGAGTTTCACTGATTGTTCCATGAAGAGCGCATATGTGTCCACATCACGATTGGCTACTTCAAATTTTTGCTGGAAATATGGCAGCGAATCTTCACCCGTGTCTGCTCCGTATGGCGGATTCCCGATAACAGTGTCGAATCCACCATTTTTCATGGCTTCGGGGAACTGAGTGGGCCAATCGAAGGCGCGGACGCGGACGAGGTCCTCGGGAATCATGGAGAAGTCGGAGGCGATCAGGGAG
>JABMPG010000251.1 GCA_013203855.1 bacterium | reverse complement strand
GATCGGGTGTTTCAGTTTCGACGGGAGACGGTTTGGTGCTTTTTCCAGCGGGGGCGGACAGCTGGGAGTTGTACTGAGCGGGGAGTCAGGATGCGGCGGCGGTGTCGCGGCCATTTTGGGGGAGGTCGATGATGAAGGTGCTGCCGGTCTGGCCGTCGCTTTTTACGGTGGCCTGGCCCCCGTGCATTTCGGCGATACGGCGGACGATGGTGAGGCCGAGCCCGCTTCCTTCGGCTTTCGGGGCGTCTTTTTTTCTGAGGCGGCTGAAGTCTTGGAATAGGCGGTCTTGTTCCTCGGGGGTGATACCGATTCCGTTGTCCTCCACTTCGATGCGTACCTGGTCCTGAAAAGGGAAGGCGCGCACGCGGATGCGGCCTCCGTTGGGGGTGTACTTGATGGCGTTGTTGACGAGATTGGCGACGGCTTCCTTGAGGAGACGCTCGATTCCGATGACGGAAGGAAGGGTCGCAGGGAGTTCGAGTTCGAGTGAGTGGGAGCGGATTTCGGCGAGATCCTGGTTTTCCAGAACGATTTCTCGGATCAGTGTGGCGATGTCGACGGCTTGGCCCTGTTCGTCAAGTCGGAAAGTCTCGAGAGTGGTGAGGACTTCGAAGTCATGCACGAGGGCGGTGACACCGTCGAGGCGGCGGAGGGCTCCTGCGATGAGTTTGGCCTGTTTTTCATTGATTTCTCCGCCGATGCCGGCCTGGAGATTGTAGAGGAAGGATTGTGCGGCTCCGACGGGGGCCTTGACGTCATGGACGGCGATGCGCAGGAAGTTGCGCTGGATTTCGGAGAATCGGGTGATCTCGAGATTTGCCTCGCGGAGTTGGGCGTCTCCTCGGCGGAGGAATCGCATGAGGTTGGTGAGGAAGAAGAGGGTCACGGCGATCATGACGGCCTGGACGACGAGTACGGTGAGGACGTAGCGGGTGTCGGCCAGTTCGGCGGTTGGCACGGCTCCGACGGGATAGTGGCCGGTGAGGATTCCAGTCCATTCGAGGAGGACGAGGCTGGCGAAGAGGAGGTAGCCGATGAGGGAGTGGGCGAACGACATGCGTTCGGGGAGGAGGACGGCTGCGATCATGACGTGGAGGAGGTAGAAGACTTTGAAGGGGGACTGGGCTCCTCCGAGAAGCCAGATGACGACGGTGAGGAAGATGTAATCGAGGGTAATGGAGGCATTCATGACGCCGATTAGAAGGTGGCGCGTGGCGGGTGTGACATCTGCCCTTCTGTAGCGTCGGGCGATGAGGAATACGGCGATGTTATAGGTGGAGAGGCATACCGCGACGAGGATGAGTCCGGAGACGTTCAGGTTTTCGATTTCGACGGCGTAGCGCGCGAAAAGCGCTCCGATGACGATGAGGGCGGCGAGGAGGTAGCGGGCGATGCAGTAGAGGTAGAGGCGTTCGCCGAGGAGTTGGTGGTGGAGGGGCAGGCTGGGGAGGACGGAGAAGCGCCGCGATGCCTCCGAAGGCGAGGATGCGGCCGGGGAGCGAGGTGTCCGGCGGGAGGTTTTGGGAGGTGCGGTCATCGCTCAAGGAAATCCTACTCCGGCGATCGGGCCGGATTTCTGGTGACGAAGTGCGCTATGCTAAGGTGCCGTGGGGGCTAATGCAAGGGAATATGCGAGCGCCAGCTAAGTTCGAGGTCAAGAGTCGGGGGCTTGGGTCCGGCCTTGCGGAAGTTTCCGCCTTCGCCAAGGCTTTGGGCGGATGCGGGATCTTGATCCTCCATGGGTGAGAAAACATAAATCCATCGGGATCTCTGGGACGGCCGCTTCCCCACATGCCGATGTCGAGGACGTCGATCTGACATGTAGGAGACCAGCGCCCGAAACCAAGTTGTTTTCGTATCCCTCGAAAAGGCCGGGTCACGCCTTGGCGGGCGCGTGAAGCCCCCGAAACGCAAGAAGCGCCAGCCAAAACCCCGCAGCGGCAAGAAATCATCCCCCAACTGCCCCGTTTCTTTCGTGAAGGATCGAGGGCTGTGGTAGGCAGAGGTGATTGACCTTGCTCCCTTCTGGTGGAGTTGATAGATTCCGTCGAAGTCGAAAGGATTCGTGTTTTGCGTGTTCTGATCGTTACTACTGAACCTGTTCCCTTGCCCGGCTGCATGACGACGGGGGCGGGCCTGCGGGCGTGGGGGCTTGTGCAGGGGCTTCGGTGCCGGGGTATCGGGGCGGAAGTGGCTATGCCGCGCGATGCGCTGGGGCGATATACGCGTGAGCAGCGGGAGGCGGCCTCGGACTGGATTTTCGATCGGGATCGTCTGACCGACCATGTGCGAGATCGACACCCCGACGTGCTTGTCATGCAGCACTGGGGGCTGATGGACCGGCTCGGGGCGGTGGGGTGTCCTTTGGCCATCGACTTGGCCGGACCTCATCTTCTTGAGAGGCGTTTCTGGGAGAGTCCGTCGCCTGATCTGGATCTGGCCCAGAAGATGGCCGCGCTGGGGCGGGCGGATTTTCTGACGTGCTCGGGACGCTATCAGCGCCATTACTTTCTCCCCTTCGCCCTTCAGGCCGGATTCGATCCGACCGATCCGGGTCTGCTCCCCGTGATTCCCTATTCCGTTTCGCCTGAGCTTCCCGAGCCGGCCGATCATGACGCTCTCGATTTTGTTTATACCGGGCTTTTTCTGCCTTGGCAGGACCCGGCAGTAGCCATCGATTCGGTCCTGAGCGTGCTGGATCGGCGCGAGGCGGGCCGTCTGGTTTTTGTTGGAGCGGCCCATCCCGCCGGGGATGTGTCGCGTGGGCGGTTTGAGAAAGTTCTTTTCCGGCTGGGCCGGTCCCCGCGCGCGATTCAGGAGCCGGCGCGTCCCTATGAGGACTTGGTCGCCTTGCTGGTGCGCTGCGGCGCGGCGCTTGACCTGATGGCATGGAACTCTGAAAGGGAACTGGCCTTCACGTCCCGCACGGTGGTTTATCTGTCCTGCGGGCTACCCGTTCTTTACAATGATTATTCGGAGCTGTCGGATTATATTTACCGCTATGACGCGGGATGGACGCTCGATCCACAAGATGGCGGGGGAATTGAAACATTGGTCGAGGGGCTGGTGGCGGATCCAGGTGAGATCGAGCGTCGGCGGGAGAATGCGCGACGGCTTGTCCGGGAGAATCTGACTTGGGATCGGACGATCGAGCCGTTGGCGGTCTGGTGCGAGAATCCGGTGAGGCGGGAGGGGAAGGGTGTGAAGGGTTCGGGACAGATGCTGAGTGAATTGCAGGTCAGGCTGGAAGCCTCGGAAACTGCTCGCCGTGAGATGGAGGGAAGACGGCTGGTGAAATTGTCGAATTTTATCCGGGGTTTGAGGGGATAAATCCGACTCGATGTGCCGCATCGCTTGACTCCCGGTTGCTCCATGGCTCACAATAAGCATGGAGCGCGTTTGTTTCTTTTTTCTTTTATTCATCCACTGGGAGGAGGCACTTGAAATGCAGAAAATGATCGGCATTCTTATTGCTGTGGTTCTGGTCGGGGGGGGGATCTGGTACTTTCTGTTCGCTT
>JABMPG010000250.1 GCA_013203855.1 bacterium | reverse complement strand
GCCTCAGATGAAGAAGGACCTGGGCATGATCTCAATGACCTACGGCAACATCTACGTCGCCGCGGTCGCCTTGGGCTCAAATCCCGCGCAGTGCGTCAAGGCCTTCATGGAGGCCGAAGCCTACGACGGGCCGTCCCTGATCATCGCCTATTCGACCTGTATCGCGCACGGCATCGACATGGAGACCAGCATGGGCGAGCAGAAAGCCGCGGTCCAGTCCGGCCACTTCCCGCTCTACCGCTTCAATCCCGGGCTCAAGGCCGAGGGCAAGAACCCCCTAAAACTCGACAGCAAGGCCCCGACCATGAAGTTCAGCGAGTTCGCTCTGAAGGAAAACCGCTTCCGCGCCCTGAAGAAAACGAACCCGAAGAACTTCCAGGCTCTCCTCGACAAGGGCGACAGACTCGTGGCGGCCAAATTCAGCCTCTACGAAAAACTCGCCGCACTCGACCCCTGCTCGACCGAGAACGCCGGAGAAGACGGCATAAAGACAGCCGAAACGCCCGTCCCCGCGAAGTAAGCGGAATCGGTTCCAGTTCCCTGAAAAGTCATACCGGGAGAGGCCGCCAAAGCCTTTCCCGGTTTTTTTGTCCGGGACAACAGAACCAGTCCGATAGACCCATTCAAACCCGCCCCAAAACTAAGGTGTTAAGAAAGTGACCCGCTCTACTCCCTCGACCTTTCGGCTTCGGTCCGGATCACTTCGATGACGTCGGGGTTTTCCATGTTTTCGTCGGTGACGATCAGAAGGCGGGTCGGAATGCGCTTTTCGACCGTTTCCCCCTTGAGCACCTGCACTGCGGTGAGGACGCCTTTGTAGCCCATCTGGAAGGGGTCTTGCGCGACGAGGCCCTGAATGTAGCCCTCGCGCAGACCCTCCAGCAGACCCTCACTCGCATCGAATCCGACGAACTTGATCGTGCCGGGTTTCTTGCCCGAGGTCTCCAGCGCCCGGAGCATGCCGAAGGAGGACGACTCGTTGGGCGTGAAGACGCCGCTGATGTCGGGGTACTTGTTGAGCATGTTCTGCGACGCCTGGTAGGCCGATTCCTTGGTCACGCCGGCGTACTGGTTCGTCGAGACAAGTTCGATCTCGGGATAGTCTTCCTTCATCTCGGCAAGGAATCCGTCTTCGCGGTTGCGGGTGCTGGCCGAGCCTTCGCTGTAACGCAGCATGAGGATGCGGCCCTGCATGTCGAGCACTTGGGCCAGTCGGCGCGCGGCGAGACGGCCGCCTTCGAAATTGTCGGTGGCCACGAAACTGCTGTACGCCTCGCTTTTCAGGTCCGAGTCAATGATGACGACGGGAATGTTGCGGCGGATCGCTTCCTCGACCGGCCGGACGAGGGCGGTGTCGTCCAGCGGCGCCAGAACGATGGCGTCGACGCCGCGACTGATGAAATTGCGCACGACTTCGATCTGCTGGTTACGGTCGTCCTCGTTTTCGGCTCCGGTCCAGAAGATTTTCGCTCCGGCCTCTTGGCCCGCTTTTTCCGCACCGGCGTGAACCGCTTTCCAGAAGGGATGGGCCGTGCCTTTGGGGATGACCGCGATCTCGAAGGATTCCGCGGCGGGGGTGGCTTGGGCCTGGCTATCCTCGCCCTGCCCGGTCTCGGCGCTTTCCTTCGAACAGGCCGTCAGCCCGCCGATCAGAAGCATCAGAATCAGCAAAAGATTGCGCATGGTTCAGGTCCTTTCATGGTGGCTTGGTCGCCGTCGGTGAGTTTCGATCAGATTCGCACAGGCGAGGGCTCCGGCGCCACAACTCTCTCCTTTTTCGGCTTCACAAGTCTTCAGTCCAGAGGCCGTTCGAGCAAGTCGCACTCCCGGAACGGCCGCCGCCTCTTGTCCCGCGAAACCCGCAGCGTTTTGATCTCATAGGGTCCGAACTCCAGATTCGCGATCTCGCGCATCCCCGCCACCTCGAGTTGGGCCGTCCGCTTACGCCCCGTCGTTTCCACCAGCCGCACGATCAGATCCTGTTCGTCCTCGCTGCGTTTGAGGGCGGCCAGCTGCACGCCCTTGCCCTTCACGTTGACCTGATCCGCTCCGGGGGCAAGGCCTTCCTCGGCGTCCGGGCCGAGGGGGATGTGGACGTGACAGGTGGGCGGCATCACAAGGTCGTCGGCCAGGACCGGCAGATCCGCGCGCACGTCCACGGACTTACCAAAGCGCAGACGAAAGTTCAGAATGTGCTCGCCGAGGTCCATGTGGTCGGCCAGGCGATCCGGGAAAACCTTCTTCTCCATCGTGCAGAAAATCGGACTCCGCACGAGGGACTGTCGGAGCTCGCCATCGCGGATCTCTACCCCGCCGGGCCCGTCGTTCGCCAGACCGAAAGCCAACTTGCCGTCTTCGGAAGGCAGGAGAATCCAGCGGCCGCAGGGCTCTTCACCGTTGCCCTGGGCGCGCTTGATCGCGCCGTGGGGGATCTCGGTGATGTATTTCTCGGCGAAGAGATTCGTCGGAAAGGCGAGTTGGAGCGCCCGCATCCGCTCCGTCCAGTTGACCAGCACCTCCAGGCCGATTTCGGGATGGTTCGCGTAGAGCGTGTAGCGCAGCCGGGCCACGGAGCGTCCCCAAGCCTGGACCACCTCGATCCGGGTGGCGAGGGGGCCGGATTCGATGACCTGAACCGCTCCGCCGAAGGCTCCGTCATAAGCGCCGACGATTTCGTTGAGGTCCTTCTTCGCGGGACAGCGGAAACGCCCGACGACCTTGCCATAGGCGAACTGGTGCGTGCCCCACGAATCGGCGATGTCCTCGCGGACGATCAGTTCGCCGCCGGGTTTCTTCAGAAGTTCCCTGCCACTTGTCTTGTCTTTGAGCGATTCTATCAGGCCGGTCCTTGTGTTCAACGTCAGGCTGTAGAAGCGGCTCAGGAAGCGGAGTTTGCCCTTCTCGCGCCGCATCTGAATGCCGGCCTTGGCGGGCTTCAGGGGCTTGTCGATGGTCTCGATCCGATACTCTGCCATACCCATGGCCGGCACGTCCGCCTCGACCAGAATCCTCTGTTGCCAGTTCCAGTGGCGCTCCGAGGGCGCGAGATGCTGGAACGGCACGGATCGTCCCTGGCTGTCGAGGACGCGGAATCCCTTGCCTTGGATGTGCTGGGGACGGTGCGCGCCCATGAACTCCACCTCGATAGGCACGCGCCGGGCCTCTCCCAGGGGGTTGAAGATGCAGAGCGGCATCGCCTCGCGTTTTCCCTTGCTCCTCAGGAGGGCGAGTTGGGACTCGAGAATGATCTGGCGGGCCTTATAGAAGGCATGGCCGTAGATTTCGATGGAGCCCTCGAAACCGTGGCGCACGGACGATCCCGGCAGAATGTCGTGGAATTGGTTGAAGAGGACGCCCTTCCAGACGTCGAGCATCTCTTCGCTCGGATAGGGACGCCCCATGACCCACCAGGCGAGGGTCGCGTAACGCTCCGCCGCGAGGACGAGGCCCTCGCCCCGACGGTTGCGCTGCTTGGTGCCGATGACAGAGGTATAGCATCCCGTGAAGCATTTCTGCAGGTCGCCCTCGACCACGGGAATTCCGTCGAGACGATCTTTCACCGCATCCCAGTAGCCGTCGAAGGAGCCTTGCAGGATCTCGGGAAACTCTCTGGCCATCTTTCGCAGGGCGTCGAGATCGCGCCGGGTCGCGCCGCCCCCGTGGTCGCCCGCACCCCAGAAAACAGTCATATCGCGGCCGGATTCTTTCGCGGCCTCGAGAAGGCTCTCGATCTTTTTGCGCAGATGCTCCGGCGATTCGGAGATGTAATCCTGATGGGGGGGGCGCAGGCCGATTATTTCGGAGCCGTCCACTCCGCGCCAACGATAGAAGCAATCGCCGATGGGCTTTTCGCTGGACGTGGGCCGGAAGTGCACGTACATCTCATGCCCGGTCTTCCGGAGAATCTGGGGCATGTTGCCGTGATGGCCGAAGGGATCGAGGTTGTAGGCTACAACGGGCATGGCGCCGAACTTCTCCTGGAAGTAACGCCGCCCGATCAGCGCGTGACGCGCGAAGGACTCGCCACTCGGCAGGTTGCAGTCTGGCTGCAGGAACCAGCCGCCTGAGATTTTCCATCTCCCGTTCCGGACCAGATTGCGGATGCGCTCGAAGAGTTCGGGCCGATAGCGTTCGGTCCATTCGTAGAGAAGGGCTTCGTTGTGATTGAACACAAACTCGGGGTATTCGTCCAGGAGGTCGGCAGCCACTTCAAAGGTCGCGATCGCCTCGGTCAGGCCTTCCTGCCAGTTCCACTGCCACACGGGATCGAGATGGGCCTGACAGATCAGGTGCACGCGGGGGGATTCAGACATGGGAGATTCCTCAGATCAAAAGGGTAAGCCGTCCGTTCGTCCAGACACGCCGCTATTGTGAAAAATCGGGGAGAAGGGGACAAGACTTTTCGTTGGTGAAATCGTAAAGGCAGGTCTTTCTTTTGGTGTGCTCGAGCATGGCTTGCGCACTCCAAAAACATCACCGCTCTAACCCATCACATGCGTCGCATGGCCCAAGAACACTTCGGCCGCTTCCATCACCGTCTCGGAAAGGGTCGGGTGCGGGTGGATGCTGTCGGCCACGTCGCGGGCCACGGCGGCCATTTCGACGGCGAGGACGCCCTCGGCGATCAGATCCCCCGCGCCATAGCCCGTGATCCCAACGCCCAGCACCCGCTCGGTCTCCGGATCGAACACGATCTTCGTCAGACCCTCCGGACGCCCCAGCGTGAGAGCCCGGCCCGACGCCGCCCAGGAAAATTTCGCGGTCTTCACCTCGCGGCCCTGCTCCTTCGCCTCGTTCTCCATCAGGCCGCACCACGCGATTTCGGGATCGGTGAAGACCACGGCCGGGATGGCGACGTTGTCGAAGACCGTGTTCTCACCGGCGATGGCTTCGACGGCGACCTTGCCCTCGCGCGAAGCCTTGTGAGCCAGCATGGGCTGACCCGCCACGTCGCCGATAGCGTAGATGCTCGGGTCGCCGGTCCGCATGCTCTCGTCGACGACGACGAAGCCGTCTCGGCCCACTTTGACCTCCGTGTTCTCGAGCCCGAGG
>JABMPG010000249.1 GCA_013203855.1 bacterium | reverse complement strand
CGGCTGGCCCGTCCTGTGGTATCGACGAAAGAGATGACGGAAGAGATGGTGAAGTTGGCTCCGGGCCAGGATCTGGTTCGGCCGTTTGTTTTCACCCGGGTGACTACGGAACGGGGGGATTTTCTGATCCAGCCGATCTATAAGAACCCGGTTGGCGTTGGCAGGGGGGGATTGGCGCGGGTCTATGGCGAACCGGTGCGGTTTTCGGTCGAGGGTGAAGAGGTTTTCGCGCATCGCTATCTGAATGGGCTGCTGACGAAAGATGATGCGATTGGCTTGGCCGAGAAGGAAGTGTCGGAGTCGGTACGGGAATCGTCGGCTATTCTGGTGATGGACGAAGCGGGTTTTTACGAGTGGTGGGTTAATGTGTGGTACGGCGAGGCCGGGGAGGTCGAACCGGAGGCGGTATCGCCGGGAGAGGAGTCGCGTTCGGTTGGCCCGGTTCGTTCTTTTTTCGTGAATCCGTATCTGGCGCGCGTCTGGCGGGAAGCCCAGCCTTTCGAGAAGGCCGATGAGGAGGGCGAGGTGCCCTTTCCTAAAGACGCCGAAGTGTTCGATCAGTTCCGCGAGCGTTTTCAAAACCCTGCCCCGACTCCTCCGGGACCGGGCCAGTAGCACCCATCTCACTTTAGGAAAAGGAGGCACGCCATGCAGAGGAGAATCGCTGCAACTCTGGCAATGCTCGGTCTGGTTTTTTGGTGCGGTATCCAGACAGGCCGAACGGAGCCGGCGAATCAGAAGGATCAGGTGGTGAAGATTCTGAGGACCACCAACAAGGCGCAGACGAACCGTTTTGTGTGCGCGGCTCTGGAGTTCAAGAATGTAAATCCGTATAACTTGGTGAACTTCTTCTGGTCGGCGACCAGCCGCGAAGAGGGCGGCGTTTATTCGTTTAGTCATCCCGATGGCAACAGCGGTTACCTCGTGGTGATCTGCCCGGAGTACCAGTTGCCCTCCCTGCGGCAACTCGCGAAGGACTTGGACCGTCCTGGCGTGAACAGTGGGCCCGGCTCGAAGTACATCTACTATCGCATGCAACATCGCAATATCGCCGATCCTTCCTTTCGTGCGGCGGCGAGTTGGTACTTGGGGCAGTCGGGGCTTCTGGTTCCGGATCAGGAGACGAACTCGGTTCTGATCTTCGACGCGGCCACTGGCGCTTCGACGATGGAGAAGGCTCTCATCGAGTATCTGGACAAGCCCCTGCGTCAGACCGACCTGGGCGTGAAGATCTATGATGTGGCCGCCAATAACGACGGTACCCTTGGTCTGGACTTCGCGGCGTGGAAAAACGGCCCCGGCCAGCTCCTCGGCGCGACCCGGCTCAACGGCGCGTACTTCCATACGTCGGGAGGTGGGCAGGGCCATTTCAACGATTCGCGCTTCGCCTTCATTCTGGACTACCCCTCCCAGTTTTTCGATTTCCTGGTCGAGAAGGGGAAGGCTCAGACCCTGACGGATACGACGATTCGCGCGAGCAGCGGGCGTCCTGCCGTTCTCGAGACCGTGGATAAGGTTCTCCACTACCAGGTGAGCACCGATGCTCCGAACAATCCGCTTATTCCGGACGTGGTGATCCGCGACCCGCAGTCGGGCGCTGAGATCGCGACTGTGCAGAGCCGGACCGTGAACTCTGAGACCGCCTCGAATACGGGGATTGTGGATTTCATCAATTCATCAACTGGTCAGCCAATCTACAAGAAGATCGGCGTTTCGCTGGCTCTTGTTCCGGATATCGGCGATGAAGTGACCAATATCGAGACGTATCTGTACGTCAGTAGCATCAAGGGGTATCAGAGCGACGGATTGCCGATCCTGGATGCGGTTGACGTGGTTGGCAACCAGGCAATTCAGAACGGCAAGGAAGCGGTGTTCGGCGGATTGCAGCGTGTGCAGACCATCAAGCGGACGCGCAAGGTGCCTATCTTGGGCTCTCTGCCTGTTCTTGGCTATCTTTTCGGGGGCGAGATTTCTTCGCAGAAGAAGTCGATCATTGTTGCGTCGATCAAGCCTGATCTGGTGCAGAAGGGCGCTCCGGACGTGGCGGTTTCCACCAGCGATGTGATGGTCAGGCCCTGATGTTTCAGACACTGGGTACTTCATTCTCAAGGAGACGTTATACTATGCGATCTTTTCAGAAAATACTGGGTCTGAGCGGGCTGGCAGTTCTGCTGTCCTGGACGGCCCCCGGAGTTCAGGCTTACCAGCCTGACTTCGCGGAGGATGTGTCGATTAACTCCGACCCGAGTCCCTCGCAGGCGGAGAGTCGGATCAACAACTACCTTTTTCAGGATGAACAGCTGAACCTGACGGAAGAATCAGGCACGATCCGGGTTCTTCGTACGGATCAGAAGGCGGGCGTGAATGATTTCGTGACCGCTATCATTCCCTTGGATAACGTTTGCCCGCGCGAGCTGCGCGGTCTGGCCCGGACGATCGCCCGGAAGGAAGGCGGCGATGCGGACGTGTTCTGGGATAAGATCGAAAAGCAAACGGGCAAGCGGATCGAGGAATGGCAGGATTGTGGCAAGAACCTTGTCGTGGTCTGCCCGGAGTTCCAGCTTCCCTACTTGCTCGAGACTTTCAAGTCCATCGATCATGAGTGGGTTACCGAATTCAACAATGGCAGTTGGCTGTACTACTACAAGGCAAAGAACCGCAACATCAGCGATGTGATGAGCATCCTGCGATTCTACGCGACCCCCGACGGGGATTTCAGCGTGGATCAGGCCAACAATGCGGTTCTGCGTTCCGATCAGCCCTGCATCGCGCCGTTGTTCATCTGGGGTCTTTCGCAGGTGGATATTCCGCCGAGCCAGATGAGCCTGGATGTGGCAATCACGGAGACCAATGCGCAGGATGACCTGCTGCTGGGCTTCGACTTCGAGAACTGGAAGAACGGCCCCGGGCAGAATCTGTTCCGCTTCCTCGTGTGGGATATCACAGGTAACGTGGGCGGTGCTCAGGTGGATTCGTGGGGGAATTTCCGGTCCTATAACTTCCTGGCCAGCACCGCGTATCTGGATTTCATGCGGAGCAAGGGTGAGGCCGAACTGCTGGCGAAGACCACGCTGGTCGCCAAGAGCGGGACGTCGGCGCAGCTGCGGGCTTTCAATCAGGTTGTTTCCTTTGACATCACGTCGCAGGGATACGGTAACGGCAGCGAACCCCTCGAACAGGGAGGACAGTTCTCGGCATCGGTTCAGCCCACTGCGGCCAAGACGTCTCTGCAGGAGACGTATCCGGGACAGGATATCCATCATGTTCCGAGCGGCGGGGTACGCACGGTTGCTTTCCGACGTCAGAGTCCTTCGGATGTGGTGGGTGTAAACCTGTGGATCCGGCCCTACATCGGTCTGGTCTCGGCCGAAGTGGACGTGGAACTGTCGGTTTCCGACGTGGTGGGCTATCAGCCTTCGGGCGAGCCGATCATCGAGGAGCGCTTCTACAGCACCACGATGGAAATGCAGGATGGGGTTCCGGTCGAACTGGCGCAGCTTGACAAGAAGTCGAATGTCGAGAGCACCAACGGTATCCCGTATCTGAGCAGCATTCCCTGGATTGGCAAGTATGTCTTCGGCCATACGACCAAGACGGAGCAGCAGAAGAAGATCGTGGTTCAGATGATCCCGACCTTCCAGGTTCATACCATGGACGAGGCGACTCCGGTTGAGATGGTGCGGGAGGCGCAGCAACTGGCCAAGGGTCAGGCGGCCATTTCGATTCCTGGCACTGATTTCGGCTACGATCAATGGCTGCTTGACTGAGCCTTCGTTCGTTGACGAATAACGCAAGATGATAAGGGACGCGACTTAGGTCGCGTCCCTTTTTTTCAGGCGTTCAGGTCGATGAAAAGGCCGCGCTGATAGGGGGTCAGGCGTAGTTCGATTTCATCCGAGGATTTCGCATAGATAAAGGGGGCGTCGGTGGGGAGAACGTCGGCGAGAGTTTCTTCCCGGGAGGAAACGCGGCGAGCGGCCGGCTCGATGGCGCGGGTCTCGGACAGCGATTCCGTGCGCGAGGCCGACGACGGTGTTTCGACGTCAACACGTCGGGCACGGACGTCGATGACAAGGTTTTCGCGTCGGCGCCGGGTCTCTCGGTCTAGTTTCGCGCGGTATTCCGCAGCGAGCTTCTCGCGGGTTCTCTCGCTGGTCTGAGGGGGAACAGAGTACTCGGGTCGGGGGGACATGGGGTCACCTCTCCGGCCGTCCTGGAGGGATTTGGCATCCTGCCATTTAGCCCGTCTCCTTTCACCCATGACATGGGAAGAAGGGGAGAAGAGAGGGCTTCAAGGAAGATTATAGGTCTCACGGGCGAAGGAGGGCAATGGAAAACATGTGGGAGCGACGAGAGAGAAAAGCAATCTCTCGTTCTCCGAGGCCCTGAGAAAACGGAAGAGGTCCCGCGCCTCTTCAGTGCTTGTATGGTAATCATTCCGATAATCCAGGGCGTTTCCTTGGGCTTTGTTCCCTGGCGCTTCCGGCAGCAAAAAGGAAGGCCCCAACGACATCTGGAATCTACACCGAATTGGAGATTCCTGGTGCATAGTCACAGTTTCTACAGCAGGTCGGAGGCTGGACTATGAACAGGGGTTGGACTTACGAGCGCGGGGTTTCGATCCGGATTGCCTCTTCGGGGCAGATCGATTCGCAGGCTCCGCAGCGCACGCATTTTGTGT
>JABMPG010000248.1 GCA_013203855.1 bacterium | reverse complement strand
TCCCGGACCCGGACTTCTCCCGTTACCTCCCAGGTTTCCGGATCGACGACCTGAAGCCGGGACGATCCCGAACTCATCAGCAGGCGTTTGCCATCCGTGACCAGCCCCCACCCCTCGCCCTCATATTCGAACTCATCGACCTTCTCTAACGTCTCCCCATCATAGACCAATCCGCGTCCCGCTTTCCAAGTGAGTTGGATCAGCCGGTTTCCCTGAAGGGCCAGACCTTCCCCAAATAATTCCGGTTCCAGTCTAACCTCAGCGACGACCTCTCCCGTCTCCAGCGCCACGCGGCGCAAGGTCGATTCGCCGTACTGTCCCGTGCTTTCATAGAGAAAGCCATTGGAGTACACCAACCCCTGAGTAAAGGCCTGGGGGTCGTGCGGGTAACGATTCAAAACTCGCGCCTTTGTAGTGGACACGCCAGTATCAGACTGCAACAGCAGGAGTCCGGCTGCGAGAACGGCCAAGCCTGAGAACACGATAAGAACCGTTGGCCAAAACCGCCGATGAGTCCGGGCAGTTTCCCTCTTCGCTTTTTCCCGTCCGCTTTTTGCCGCTTGTCCTTTCATCCGAAAAACCTCCCGGCCAGTTCCCAGGCCTTCTGAAAAGGCAACCACCGTGCGAATCCCTCGCTTCGCGGAATATGACCGTTCAGGAAAAGCCACAGCATAATCTGATTCCAGACGATCAACACCATCGAGGCGACGCCAATCCAGATCGGATGACGACGAAATCGGTCGATCAGCCAGCCCAGCCCGATCCCGAAGAGAACGGATACAACGATGAACTGTCTCGCGCCGAATGAATAGCCCATCCACCAGATCTTCCAGGAGGCATAAACGTAATACAGTGCGATCAGTTGTGCCAGGGCCACGCAGAGGACTGCGCCGCTCCTTTTCCGAAAGAGGAAAATCAGATAGCCCACCAGCCCGATCAGCATCACGGGAGACCAGTAGAAGAGCCCATGCCGAGTCGAGAACAGCACCTGCCACCAGGCCGGATCGAGCCAGTTGAAACCCTCGGACGGATTGTTCATCGCCAGTCCGAACCATTTCCCCCACATGAGTTTCCAGACGATGACCTGTGGCAAAAACACTATACAGCACGCCGGAACGGCGGAAGAAGCGCGAGCGAACAGACCCGGCGCAGCCAGGAGATTTCCCATGCGCCAGAGCCGAGATACCTGCCATAGAAACAGCAGAAAGGGGAAAAAGCCGAGGACCATCAGTTCCGTCCTCAGAAGCGCCGCCAGCCCGGTCAAGGCGCCCAGGCCGATCCATGTCCACCCGTTCTCTTTTCCGTCCGTCAGTCGAAAAGCGAGCAGGAGCATGAGGTTAAAGACGAGAAAGGTCTGAACGTGGGGATTGGCCCAGAACCAGATAACATTGAAACTTCCGGGATAGCACAGAAAGAGAGTCAGGGTCGCCCACGCGGCCACGGGGGCATCGAAGAAGCGCTTCAGAACCCGCTGGTGCGTCAGATAGGCCAAAGCCGCGTAAAAGATGGCGCCGATTGGCACCGCCAGTTGATAGAGGGGCGTATAGCCATCGGCCTTCCAGTTCCAGGCCCCGAGGAGGCCTCCCAGAAGGGTCAGATAGTGAGCCAACAGAAAAAAGGGCAGGTGAAGCAGTGAAAAGCCAACGGGGAATCGGTTGAAGTAGAGCCCCGTGTGGGGGGACCGGGGCAGGAATTGGAGATCCGGAGAGCTGTCGGGATAGAAGAACCCGTGGCGGTTATAGTTGTATTCGTAGAACTCGTTCTCGAAGTCCAGATCCCCATCGATCCAGATCGAACGGATGAAGGCGTAATACGCTTGCCCGTCGGTGCCCGCGATACCGGCGTACCGTCCGCGGCCGGCCCAATCCGGGGCGTTGATCCGGAAGGCGACCAGAGACTGGGCCCCAACGATCAAAACATAGAGAAGGACAGACCATCTGACGAAGAGCGCCAAGCGTTTCACCTATCGGGGAAGGTCCGGACGATTCGCCCGATCCCTCCCTTCCTCGAGGATTTCCTCAAAGCGAGCCGCCCGATTCTTCCATCGGAATTCCGACATCGCCAGGCGGCGACCGGCCTCTCCCATTTCCCGGGCCAAGTCGGTATTCTCCAAGAGGCTCTCAATCCCATTGGCGACGGCCTGGGGATTCTCGCCGTCCACGCGGAAACCAGTGCGACCCTCCAGGATCGAGTGACCGGTACCCCCGGTCTTGCCGCCGATCACGGGGAGCCCGTGAGCCGAGGCCTCCCCGAAAACGATACCAAAGCCCTCGGTGTCGCCGGTGACAGGATCGTCGCGGTTGGGAAGAACAAAACAGTCGCTTTCGGCATAGAGACGCAGCACCTCCTCATCCCCGAGTTTTCCAACCATTGCCACTCGTCCACCCAGATTCAACGAATCGATCAACGCCACCAGACAGGGCCGCTCCGGGCCTTCCCCCACAATGGTATAGCGCAGATCCGGCCAGTGTTTCAGAAGAATTGGCAAAGCACGAAGGACCGTCTCGTGGCCCTTCCGGGATATGAGGCGCCCCACCGAAAGCAGCCGAACTCCGCTCTTGTCCTCCGCAAATGGCCGTGCCTGAAATCGATCTTCAAAGTGGACCTCACTGATGCCAGGCAGGAGGACGACGATCTTTGCGGGATCGGCCCTCAGGAAGTCTATCAGTCCGTTCCGGGCATTGTCGGAGGCGACAACAAGTCGATCCGCACGGCGGCAGACCCACCGCGCCAGTCTCGATTGCCAGCGTGTCTTCGCCAGCGTCGACGGACCTTCCGCATGGGTAAAGACGAACAGCGGGAGACGGTTGCCCCGGGCCAATCGAGCCGCCACCGGACCGGTCGGAACCAGTTCCCCCGCAAGAATTACATCCGGCCGGAAAAACTCCACCTCGCGTCGACCATGGATAGACAGCTGCCAATAAATGCCCAGATGCTGCAAGCGCAACGGTCGCAGGCGGGCGCTCTCTTCGAGAGGACAGCGGACAACCCGATAGCGCTGGTTCATATCGAACTCTTCATCCCCGATCTGTGCCCGGGTCAGAACCGAGACCTCCGTGTGCGGCAGGGCCGAGAGGAGTTCATGATAGTAGATGCGTGAGCCGCCAACATGGGGAAGATAGTTATCCGTGAGAAGAAGCAGGCGCATGTCAACTTTTCAGGCGGGGGGGAGCAAACGCCGCCCAGCGACAATCATAAGACCGGGACCGGATCGAGTCAAATGATCCAGGAGGAAGTTTGAAACGAGGGAATGAGAAAGGCCCGGTCGCGGTTGCGGCCGAGCCTTTCAGGCAGGAACTGATTAGAACCAGATCTAGCTGATCAGCGGCGCGATCACGAGGGAGATAACGGCCATCAGCTTCATCAGGATGTTGATGGAGGGCCCGACGGTGTCCTTCAGGGGGTCGCCGACAGTATCGCCGATGACACAGGCCTTGTGGGTGTCGCTTCCCTTGCCGCCGTAGTTGCCTTCCTCGACATACTTCTTGGCATTGTCCATCGCGCCGCCCGAATTGGCGCACTGGATCCCCAGCATCAGGCCCGAAATCAGCGAGCCGATCAGAACGCCGGCCAGCATGTCAGCACCGAAGGCATAGCCGACGACAGGCGGAACCAGGATCGCCATCATGCCCGGAAGCATCATGCCCTTGATAGCGCCGTCTGTCGAGATGGCCACGCACTTGGCATAGTCGGGCTTCGCCTTATGCTCCATGATCCCAGGGATCTCCCGGATCTGGCGGCGCACTTCCTCGATCATCTTGAAGGCGGCGTTCGACACGGCCTTGAAGAGCATGGAACTGAACAGATAGGGCAGCATGCCGCCGACCATCAGACCGGCGATCACTCGCGGGCTCGCCAGAGACAAATTTGCCGGATTGACGCCCGCGGCCAGCATGAAGGCCACCAGAAGCCCCAGTGAGGCAAATCCCGCCGAACCGATCGCAAAACCCTTGCCGATAGCGGCGGTCGTGTTGCCAACAGCGTCCAATTTGTCCGTGATCTTGCGAACCTTGGGATCGAGTTCGGCCATTTCCGCGATACCGCCCGCATTGTCGGCGATGGGGCCGTAGGCGTCCACGGAGACGATCATTCCCGCAGTGGCGAGCATGCCGAAAGCGGCGATAGCGATTCCGTAGAAGTGAGCCTGCCAGTAAGCAAGAAGAACCGCGATGGCCATGATGATGATCGGGCCGGCGGTGGATTTCATGCCGATAGCGATGCCAGTCGTGACGTTGATGGCGGCGCCCGACTGAGAGTCGCGGGCCATGTCACGCACAGGTTTGAAGTCGGCGGAGGTGTAGTACTCCGAGACGAAACCCACGATGCCGCCAGAGATAACACCGATCACGGACGCCCAGAAGATTCCCCACTTGCCGTAGATCTTGAGTACTTCCTTGCCGTCGATGACTTCCTTACCGCCGCCAAAGTGCTGCATATCTTCCGACAGCGTGAAATCCGAGCCGAACTTCCAGACAACGACCGCCGAGCCGAGGATGGCAAGGCCGGCCGCCACATAGGTGCCCATCATCAGGGCACTCTGTGGGTTGGTCTTGCCGAAGACCTTGACATACTGCACGCCGATGATCGACGCCACAATTCCGACGGTGGCAATCATCAGGGGAACCAGCATGAGATTGTCCAGGGCCTCCACGCCGCCGTTCACCACGTTCAGCGCGACGGCACAGATCGCCATAGCGGCAATCATAGCCTCCACGTAGGACTCCATGAGGTCGGCGCCCAGACCGGCGACGTCGCCGACGTTATCGCCCACGTTGTCCGCGATGGTGGCGGGGTTGCGAGGATCGTCC